>CAZIMW010000053.1:11703-15586 GCA_964540425.1 uncultured Flavobacterium sp. | reverse complement strand
AAAATCAACAGCACATGAATTTTAAATACCTAAATTTTTGGCTGAATAGTTACCTATTATTAATCTTTTATTATAATTAGAAAAACCTAAATCAATCGCCACCTCTCCTAAATTTCTCTCTAGGCTTCCCTCCTTTTTCAGAATATTGAATGGGTAATGCTTTTTTTAAAGCTTCCATAATATTATAGGTTGCTGGACAAATCACAGTATTTTCTAAAGTGATTGCTTCAATTTTATGAAACCTTCTTCGGTTGGTATGTGGATATTCTTTGCAAGCTTTAGGTCGGATATCATAAATACTGCATTCATTATCAAATCCTAAAAAAACACAAGGAATCATTTTAAAAGAAAATTCGTTATCCTCTCCAACTTCTAAATATTCTTCTATAAATTTTTGTTCTTTTAGTTTTAAATGCCTGGCTATCCGAGCAACATCTTGATCGTTTAACCATGGGGCAGTGGTTTTACAGCAATTTCCACAAGTTAAACAATCTGTTTTTTCAAACTCTTCATTGTGCAGCTCTACCATCAAAGTATCCAAATGTCTTGGCGGTTTTTTTCGAAGCTTTTTAAATAATTTCTTATTCTCGTTCTCCTTATCTTTGGCCTTTTTAGGAAGCTGTTTTAGAATATTTTCCATAATGAAAGCAAAAGTAGTTAAAAATATAAAGTAGCCTGAGTAATCTCGATTTTTTTTCAAGATTGTATCGAAGGGTTACTATTTACAAATTCTTTTCGATACGATTTTTTTCATAAAAAAAATCATTCAGAGATCCCAAAATAATAAAGTAAAATGACAGATATTTTAGGTAAAGCATTATTAGATTTTCAAAACGGAAACTATACCGAAGATATCCGTACCGAAACCAATATTAGTGAGGAAGATGTTTTACCGATTTCCTATCTATTTCGTGGCTTTTCTGAAATGCCTCAGCTAGAACAAAAAGCATTAGAACTTTCAAAAGGAAAAATTTTGGATGTGGGCTGTGGTGCTGGTAGCCATTCCTTATATCTTCAGGGAAAAGATTTTGAAGTTACTTCCATAGACACTTCAGAAGGAGCTATTGAAGTTTGTAAATCACGAGGTGTTAACGATGCTCGAAATATTGATTTGCTTCAATTAAAAAATGAAAAATTCGATACTATTTTACTATTAATGAATGGTACTGGAATCTTTCAGAAGTTAGAATTTATTGACCAATACCTTCAGCATTTAAAAACACTTTTAAATCCTAACGGTCAACTATTAATAGATTCCAGCGACTTGCGATATATGTACGACGAAGGGCAAGAGGAAGGTAGTATTATGGTTCCTTCAGATAAATATTATGGCGAATTAGAATTTATTATACATTATAAAAGTTGGACAAGCCAAACCTTTGATTGGTTGTACTTAGACGAAAATACTTTTAAAAATGCTTGTTTAAAAAATGGATTCTCTTTCAGTATTATTTCAAGAGGTGAAAACTTCGATTATTTAGCAAAACTTACTCTGCTTTAGAGTATCCTTTTTTAATAATTTCACCCATTTTTTGAGAAAAAATATCGCGTTTCCAAGCACTATAAATAGTAGTAATATCTATTTCTAAAGCTTTCTCTTTTAAATCCATTTTTTTTGCAATTGCTGTTTTATTAAAGTCATCTATAACCTTATCGTCTTCTTCTGTAAAATTCGATTTATCATTTATAAGTTTTTGAGCAGCCTCTGTCTTATAAAACACCATCATTTTTTTTACATCATCATGTGAAAACTGATTTCTATATGCAAATGCAAGGTCGTTTACTAACTTATCTAAATTTTCCTTTTTATTTTTATTCTTAAATTTTTTCCATTCTTTCGTTGGAATTTCTTTATTAACTATTTGTTTTTTTAATTTCTCAGTAATTTCATCTTGAGAATTATCGTATAATTGACGTGTTCCGTTTATATTAATAAAAGCAACTATATCTTCCTGAAACGCATCAACTTGAGCATTGGCTGATATAAAAAAGGAAATTAGTACTGTTAAAAAAATACTTCTCATAATATTATGTTTAATTATTAGGTTATGTTTGTATAAATACTTTTCAAAAATATGAAGATTCTAAAACTAAACTGTTTATTTATACTTTTTTCTTTTCTAATTTTATTTTCTTGCGCAAGTGATGACGATAGTGTTTCGGACATTGAAGACAATATAAGACAAGAAAACTTAAAAGAATTGGGACTTTCTGCATCAGATTTACTTTCTGAAACTACTTATAAAAGCCTAACTATTGAATTTTTGTATTCATCGGGATATCGACCCACACAACAAACATTGGATGATTTTAAAATATTTTTAGAAGAAAGAGTCAATAAACCAAATGGAATTACATTTATTGAAACCATAATGGATAGGCCCCCTGGAGGCTCTTATACAATTTCTGAAATTAAAGAAATTGAAGCAGAAAAAAGAACCCAATATACCGAAGGAGATAATATTGCAGTTTTTATTTATTTAACCCATGCAAAAGCAAGCACCGACACACCGACTAGTGTAACACTTGGAACTGCCTACTACAATACATCTGTTGTTATCTATCAACAAACGTTAAATGATGTGAGTGCTTCACAAAATTCCGATTTATATATTCTTGAAGAAACAACATTACAACATGAGTTTGGACATTTATTTGGTTTGGTAAATATTCAAGGAGACGACATCCATTCCAATCATGAAGACGAGGCACATAGAAAACATTGTATTGTTCAGGATTGTTTAATGTATTTTAAAAGCAATACTAAACAATATTTTAGAAATAGAGCAAGTATTCCGTTATTTGATTCTCTTTGCATTGAAGATTTACAAGCAAAAGGCGGTAAATAAAAATAAGTAGTTATTTTTACTATAATTACCTCTTCTCGTAAACTTTTTCCCCGTTAATATAGGTTGCAATTACTTTTGTTTTTGGAATATCATCTTCTTTACAAGTCATAATATCGGTATCTAAAATGGTGAAATCTGCAAATTTTCCAGTTTCAATACTTCCTTTTTCGTTTTCTTCAAAGTTAGAATACGCTGCCCAAATGGTCATTCCTTTTAAGGTTTCTTCTCGGGTTAAGGCTTCTTCCATTCGATAACCATTTTCAGGGTAATTTTCTAAATCTTTACGAGCAACTGCCGCATAAAAAGTGTACATCGGATTTACCTTTTCAATAGGAAAATCGGTTCCTAAAGCAACAATACCCGACTTGCTTAATAAAGTTTTATAAGCATAAGCTCCTTTAATTCGTTCACTTCCTACTCTATCTTCAGCCCAATACATATCGCTGGTTGCGTGAGTGGGCTGTATGGAAGGTATAATTTTTTTAGAAAAATAATCAAAATCTGATAAGGAAACAATTTGAGAATGTTCCACTTTCCAACGAGGATCTATTTCATTTTTCAAAGCTTTTGTATATACTTTTAAAACTGAAACATTTGCGGAATCTCCAATAGCATGTGTATTCATTTGATAACCTGCTTTTGCAATAATCTTAGCCAAACTATCCAATTGGTTCATCGGTGTAATCATTGCTCCAAAATGATGTGGCATATCGCTGTATTTGTTTTTTAGTACAGCTCCTCTGGATCCTAAAGCACCATCTGCATATATTTTTATAGAACGTATATTTAGTCGGTCGGTTTTTATTTTTCCTTTGGCTAAATAGTAATCTAAATTCTCTTTTGAGTTGCTAACCATTGCGTAAACTCTCAATGACAATTCTCCATTTTGTTGTAAACTATCAATTAATTCAATGATTTCTCTATCTAAACCTGCGTCATTTACGGTTGTTAATCCGAGTTTCAAACATTTTTTTTCTGCTTCTTTTAAAGCCTTCGTATTGTAAATAGTGTTTTGCTTCGGAAAGGTTTTTCTT
>CAZIMW010000053.1:0-11693 GCA_964540425.1 uncultured Flavobacterium sp. | reverse complement strand
AATTGGAGTATCAATTAACACTCCTGAAGGCTCTCCGTCTGCTAAAATTACTTCACCTCCTTCTAATATAGTATTCGCTGTAATTCCTGCTAATTCTAGAGCCTTACTGTTTGCGATAAATGCGTGTCCATCAATTCTTGTTAATGCAACTGGAATATCTGGAAATAAAGAATCTAGTTCTTTTTTGGTTGGGTATTCTTTTACAGACCAATCATTTTGATCCCATCCTCTTCCTAAAATATAATCGGTGTTCTTTTCTTTCTGAAACACAATTACTCTTTCTAAAACCTCATCAAAACTTTTAGTTCCGAATAAATTTACTTGCTGCATTGAAACTCCTAAATTGTATAAATGTGCGTGAGCATCAATCAAACCAGGAACGATTGTTGTACCTGTAGCATCAAAAATTTCTGTTGCCTTGTATTTATTCTCTAATGCTTCTGAAGTACCAACTTCTATAATTCTTCCATTGTTAACAACAAATGCTTCGGCTGTATCAAAAGAAGAATTTACCGTATAAACTTTGGCATTTATAACCAATAAATCAATTTGTTTTTTTTCTGAAGTACAAGAAAAAAAGACCGTTATAAAAATAAATAAAAATAAATTTTTCATAAATTAATGTTGAAAATTATTTGACAAAAATAGTTAAAAATAACATCTCATTTATATTTTTATAGCTGGAACAAATCCTTTGTTTATATTTACAGCTTCAATGGAAAAAATAAGAAATTACATAGAGACAATTACCGAAGTAAATGATGAAGATTGGGATTTTTTTTCATCAAAACTTCAGAAAAAAATATTTTCAAAAAAAAAAATTATCACTAAAATTGGTCAGGTTGAAAACTGTATTTCATTTATTGAAAAAGGAATTGTACGGGTTTTTATTCCTAAAGAAGAGGAGGATGAAATCACTTTTGGTTTTAGTTTTCAGAATGAATTTATTAGTGCTTATGAATCATTTTTAACGCAAACCCCTTCGCAATACCAACTAGAAACATTGGCAGAAACGAGTTTGTTGAGTATTTCTTTTTCCGATTTACAGGAAGTATATCGACACACAAAAATTGGAAATTTAATTGGACGATTGGTTGCAGAACGGCTTTTTATATTAAAATCGAACAGGGCTTATTCCCTACTAAATAATTCGGCAGAACAACGATACCTCAACTTATTTACGGAACGCCCTAACCTTATTAAGGAAATTCCTTTAAAATTTATTGCCTCTTATATTGGTGTTACTCCACAATCGCTAAGTAGAATTAGAAAACAAATTACTTAACATAGGTTCATTGTTTAGAATGTATTTTATTCTGAAATTTGAAGAACAAAATATTCTTATTTATGACCATTATAATTTTTATGACAATCCTTTGGTATTCGGGCTTGTTTTTTCAAACCTTCTTTTTACATCGCTATGCAGCTCATCAGACTTTTACTATGTCAAAATTTGCTGAAAAATCTTGTTTTGTACTTACTTGGGTAACTCAAGGTTCTAACTATTTAAGTGCTTATGGTTATGGCGTTATGCACCGAATGCACCACGCTTATGCCGACACTGAAAAAGACCCACACTCACCAAAGTATGATAAAAATATGTTTGCCATGATGTGGCGAACTAAAAATATATACCAAGGAATTAATAAAAAAACAATTGAAATAGAATCAAGATTTACTAAAAACGTACCGCAATGGGAGGCTTTTGATAAATTTGCAAGCTCCAGAATTTCACGTTTATTATGGATAGTTGCTTATACTTTATTCTTTGTTTTTTTTGCTACTGCTTGGTGGCAATGGCTATTTTTACCTGTGGCCTTTTTAATGGCACCTATCCACGGGTTGATTATTAATTGGTTTGCACATATTTTTGGATATACTAATTTTAAAGTAAATGACACTTCAAAAAACCTATTACCCTTCGACTTTTTAATGATGGGTGAAGGCTACCATAACAATCATCATAAACACGGAAGCCGTGCTAATTTTGGAGGTGTTCGTTGGCACGAAATAGATCCTACTTATTATATAATATTGGTTTTAGATAAACTTAAAATTATAAAAATAAAAAATAAAAGTAGGATTAAAATTGAAGCAACATAAAAGTTGTCTTAAATTGTGGACTAATAACAGATTGCATCAACATTAGTTTCTAGTAGAATTCACCCTTGATTACAGTAGATTTAAAAAATCACTAAACAAACTGCTCTAACAACTCAGCATCAATACTATAATGCGAACTATGATGGAGGGTATTTCCATTTTTTATCACTAATAATTGTGGACTTTGATGCATTACTTGAAACCTAATTGCAATTTCGTTTGAAACCTCTCTGAAAGCAATTAAATCTAAAAAATAGAGTTTCACTTTTTCGTCTTCAATTGAAAACTGGCTTTCAAATTGTCGCAATGCCATTCTACTAGTTCCACAACGTGTTGAATGTTTAAAAATGGCGACAGGTTTTTGCAACGATTCTTTATCTATTTCATCCAATTGTTGCAACATAGTAAGTCTATTCCAAGGAATATATTTTTCTTCCTTTTCAGAGTTTTCACTTGAACCAAATAATTTATTTAATAATCCCATTGTTAATTTTTGAAAATATAATAATATTAAAAGCAGTGTCAGTTATTTAGCAACCAAATTATTTATGCAACTTATAAAAGAGTCTGCATGTTTTTTCCAAGAAAATAATTTTGATTGTTCTATGTTTTTTTTATAAAAATATAATTTTTCTTGTTCTGTATAACTAGCAATCTTAACCATTTTATTTTTTATATCAATTGGCGATTGTGGGTTACAATAATGAGCAGCTGTTCCTCCAACTTCAGGTAAACTTGAAGTGTTTGAACAGATAACATTAGTGCCGCAAGATAAAGCTTCAAGAACTGGAAAACCAAAACCTTCATATAAAGAAGGGTAAACAAATGCTTCTGCATGGGAATATAAAACTGGTAATATTTTTTTTGAAACATAGCCTAGCATTTTTATTCTATTACGGTAAGGATGATTAGCCAACGCTGTTTCAAATTCTTTTGTTTTCCACCCCATTCCTCCTGCTAAAACAAGAAAAAAATCACTTTTAGTTTGTTGTATAAAAAGAGTGAAAGCAGCTAAAAGGTTTACAAGATTTTTTCGAGGCTCAATAGTACCAACATATAAAAAGTATTGGAATTTTATACCTAAGTTTTGGATTATATCTTTATTTTTTGTTGGTTTAAAAACTGACTCTTTTCCCAGTAAAATTGTTTTGTTTTTATCTTTAGTAAAAGGATAATAATGCTCTAAGTCTTTACTAGTGTTTTTAGAGTTGGTTATTATTAAATGGGTATTCTTTAATATGTTTTTTAAAAACATTCGCTGCAATACCTGGCTATGCCAACGATGATATTCAGGGAATTTAACAGGTGTTAAATCGTGAATAAAAGTTACCCGTTTTATTTTTTTAGGTAAATTAAAAGGTCCAAAATGTGCAGGTTCAAAAACTACATCTACTTTTTTTTTAGTGAGAATAAAAGGGATAATAAAAAACAATCGAAAAGACGCAAAACCAATTGGTAGCTTAATATTAGGAACTATAATTTGTTGAATACCTTTTAAATTAAAATCTCTTTTTTGACGAATTAAAATATACTCATTCCCGTCGTTTCTTTTTAAAAGCTCATTTATTAATGATTGAGTATAAATATGAACACCCGCATTTTGATTATCAAGAGGATCGGCAAGAATAGCAATTTTCATTTATTTGTAATAATTATTTGCGTTCATTTGTTTTCTATTTTTAACCCAAAAGAGAATTTGAAATAATAAAGGCATTTCATCTTTATAGGATCCAACTACTCCCCTTCTAAAAAATTTTGAAGATCGTTCTTTTTTCTGAATATCAGATTTCATTTTCTTTCCTCCACTGCCATACTGAGGAGTTCCGCCTTTTAACGATTTAAAAGTGGGAATTTTATCTGCTTTAGGCGCTGGAAGATCTATAATCTCTCTAAGTCGTTCTACTTGTTGTATAGGATCTTTAATTAAGTCTTCATAACGAATAACAATATCTGCTTTTTCTGTCCATTTAGACACATTGTTTGACCAACCTCCAAAAAAGCTTCCTCCTCTTGCGAGTATAGCTTCAGCAAGGTTTTTAAAATAATTAGAACTCGGTGCAACAATATCTTTACGATGATGTGCGATAGAAACAATAGCATCTCTTCCATCCCGAATAATATAAACTGACTTTAAATTTTTACAATTCTCGGGTAGTTGCTCAGGAAGTAAATGTGTTTTTACAACTGGAAAGGATTTAAAATTTTCATCAACTTTTTTATTGGTTTCTAAATGATATTCACTAGAGGAAATTCCATACACATCAAAGAGTATATTTCTAAAAAAAGTGTTTCCAGATCGGGGGAAAGAAGCTAACCAAATCATTTTTTATAATAATTAAATTTCTTCATTTGTTTCTGATGTTTTAACCAAAAAAGAAACTGAATTCCTTTTGGCATTTCATCTTTATAGGAACCTGACACTCCTCTTCTAAAAAACGTATTAGAAAGATCAGGTTTATTCAATTCAGATACATTTTTTTCGCTACTATAATTGGCAGTTCCCTTTTTTTGAGATTGAAAAGTAGGTAACTTATCTAATTTTGGTTCAGGAAGATTTATGATACTACGCAACCGTTCTACTTGCCCTATTGGGTCTTGTATTAAATCTTCATACCGAATAATAATACTGCTATGGTTTCCCCAATCTCTAACATGTCGTGACCATCCTCCAGGAAAACTATTACCAATTCCTAAAATTACTTCAACTAAATTTTTTAAATAATTAGCACTTGTTTTTTTTATATCTTTTCTATGATGTGCTAATGAAACAACAGAGTCACGGCCATCACGAATTAAATAAATGGATTTAAAAGATTGTTTTTCTAATGGAAGTTGATGAGGTAATAAGTGTGTTTTCACAATTGGAAATGATGCGAAATTTGAATCTAGTTTTTTTTTCTTTCCTAAGTGATATATGCTAGAACGGACTCCATATACCTCAAAAAGAATATTTCTAAAAAAAGTATTTCCTGAACGTGGGTAGGAAGCCAACCAAATCATATTTTATCATTAAATTAAATACCAAATAAAGGTTTTATTTTTACAAAAATAGATAAATTATTAATTATTATTTTTTTTTGAATTATTTATTCATTTAATTGCACAGCAACTAACTAACATGAAAAAATTTAAAGTTATCACCGGTTTTTTTTGGTGGTGGTGGTATTTAATCTCTTTTATAAAAGGATTACAATTAAAAAAAGAATTTGCACCTATAACAAAATATATTTTTTTTATAGGGTATCCTCGTAGCGGTCATAGTTTGATTGGTGCATTATTAGATGCTCACCCCAATTTATTAATTTCTAATGAATTAAATGCACTTCATTTTTTTAAGAAAGGTTATCATAGGCTTCAAATATTTTATTTTATTTTATGGAATTCAAAAGGTTACGGAAAAATGGGGCGCTCCAACTCCAATTATAATTATCAAGTTCCCAATCAATGGCAGGGAAAATACGATACACTGTTAGGAATTGGAGATAAAAAAGGAGGAAAAAGTTCCAAAATTTTAGGTGAAGAAAATAAGATAGATTTACTGAAAAAAACAGAAAGAATTAGCCAAGCTCAATTAAAGATAATTCATGTAATTAGAAACCCCTATGACAATGTAAGTACTATGATCTTACAACAAGTAAAACGAAATGGGAAAGAATTATCTGATGAATTATTTGAAAATAAAATGTCTTTATACCTAAATAAACTTAAAACAAATACAAAACTAAAAAAACAAAACCCTAGTATTATTTTTGATGTACATTTAGAAGATTTTATTTTACAACCAAAGAAAGGTCTTCAAGAAATTTTTAGTTTTCTAGAAATAACTACTTCCGAAAAATATTTAGATGACTGTGCTTCAATTGTGTGGAGCAAAACCAATCCAAGTCGTTTTAATAACGCTATTTGGACGGAGGATCGAAAAATAAAATTCTCGAAGCAATTAGAACAATACGATTTTTTAAAAAGATATAATTTTTAATATTAAACTATTATTTAAATTCCAAAAAAAAATATTATAATGAAAAACACTACCACCCTAAGCCTTATTTTATTTACTTCTTTTTTATTAATGTCTTGCTTTCAATCTAAGGAAAAAAAAAATAATGATATTGATGCTGCTACAACAAAAACTCACCTTACTACTAATAAAAAAGAAACGATACTACAAGATGAAAATTATGAACCCCCAAAATATGAAACTGTAGATCTGTTAATAAAGTCATTTTTAGTAAGATTTAATAATTCTAAAGCACCACTTAGCGAAAAACAAATAGATGATATTTATGATTTAACAGATGGTCATGAATTAACATATACTTTTAAAAACCAGAAAGAATGTGGTGCAATAAAAAGAAAACTAGCGAAAACTATAAAAACTGATATTCTAACTAAAGAACAACTCCTTTTATTACCTGGAAGGAAAAATAAAAAATAAAATGATTACTAAAAAAAATAAAAATTATATTTTAAAAGGAGGTTTAATAGTATGGGCACTATGGGTGTTTATTAACTATTTTATACACCATCCTTCCTTTTTTTATGCTATCAGTCGTCCTCCATATCTAAAAACAATAATCACATTATTAATTATTACTATGGGTACTGCTTTTTATTTATTTAATAAAAAAAGCTACACTTTACGGGGATGGAAAATTTATATTTTTCTTCTATTAATTTTGATGATTATATATAATAGTTTTGTTTCAGAAACACAATTATTTTCTAGTTCGTTATTTAAGCATCAATTATTATTTTTAACAAATAATATTTTACTTCATCTTGGGACTGTATTCATTTTTATGTGTTGCTTTTCTATAGGTTATCTCTTTCTCAAACGTTTTAATAATATTTTAAATATTCACCATAAAAGTATTATTTCCATTGCAATAGGTATGGCGTTGTTTACTTTCATTTTAATGATTTTAGCAGCAATTGGATACTTACAAACTATGGTAGTTATTCCAATTACTATTTTGCTTTTGGTATGGCAAAGAAAATCCTGCTGGGCTTTTATTAAATATATTTTCTGGAATCCCATAAATACTAAAGATAGTTCTCCTTGGGCTTATGCAATTGTAATGATTATTTTAATTTTCACCGCTTTTAATTTAATTGGAGCTATGAAAGTATTTCCTTTAGGCTACGATGGTGCTAGATTATATCAAAATATAACTAAAACACTTATTGATACTCAAATGTTGGTAAAAGGAGGACAAGCTTATAGCTGGCCTCTATTTACTAGTTTAGGGCCTTTACTTTTTAAAAGTATGGTTTTTTCAATTTTCCTTTCTCATAGTATCGGAATACTTTGCTTATGGGCTATGTTTCATTTAGGTCGAATATTTTTAGACAAACTAACTGCATGGATTGCTGTTGCTATTTTTTATACACTTCCTGCTTTAAGTTTTCATTTATTTGTAGATGAAAAAGTAGATTTAAGCTTTCTTTTTGTAGGTACTTCTATAGTTATTTTATTTATGAAATACGGAGCATCTATTAAATACGATTTTTCTTTACAAGGTAAAACTTCTCGTTGGTTTTTCTCTATTCTGGGTATTCTATTAGGTTTTGCAATGGGTATAAAGTATTTAAGCTTGCTACTTATAGTTGGTGTTTTTTCTATTATAATTTATCAATGGGGCGGTATTAAAGCATATTTAATTGCAATGTTTTTTGCGCTGGCTGGATTGTTTTTGCTTAAAATATATTCTTTTGGTTACCTTGAAATTTCTTCTATTGAACAGTATTCAATCGTGGGAGTGTTGTTATTCTTAGGTTTTCTTATTCTTGTTTTAAACTATAAAATTTTTAATTGGAAAAAAGGTGCTTTGGTTGGTAAGAACTTGTTAATTATTTCAACTGTTTTAGTTTTAAGTTTCATGCCTTGGGCAATAAAAAACGCAGTAGAATCTGGTAATTTTTCAAGTAAAAACTTACTTTATGGAAAAACGACACTTAATAAATTTAAACACGACTATTTATTTCTATCCGAAAACAACATCTCTTTCAATATATTAGAGAGTCATAAAAAACAGGTTTTAGAGTATCTTGGAAAAGATAAAGAAAATATAAATTTAGATAACAAAACTTTCCTTTCTCATTACAAAAATTCTAAAAAAGACAAAAAGAATACTATCACAACGCAATCGAAAAAAAATACTGGTAAACGTGAAGAAATACTTCGATATTTAGGGTACGAGCCTGGGTTAAACAAATACCTTTCTCTGCCCTATGATATAACAATGGGAATCAATATACCAAACAAGAGAGGTTTAAATATTGGGTTTTTATTTTTACTATTTCTACCCTTATTGATATTATCATTAAAACAGAAAAAAATACTTAACTTAAGAAATAGCATTGGTGTTATAGCCTTTGTCATAGTGCTTTTGCTTAGCTGGAACTCTGTAATATACAATGAAACTTCATCTAATATAGCAGACTATTTAAATAACAACAACCCTATATCTAGTAGCGGACTTTCTAGTTTTGGTAACGCTTTATACTTTCCTTTTTTATCCTTGCAAAATGGCATTAGCACATTAACTCAACCAGTATTTTCATTATTTTCAACACTATCATTTCCTTTTATTTTATTCACTCTTATTGCATTTTGTTTTTTAGTGGGTTGGATAGCTAAAGACAATTGGAAAAAGTTAATTCAACCTGTAAAAATAATAGTATTATTTATACTTTCCTATGGGCTACTTTGGTGGATATTAGGAAATGGAATTACCTATTACGCCTTGTTTTTATGGATGTTAGCTTCTCTTTTCATTGCATATTATCACCAAAATATAAATTTATTTGTTTCAGAAGAATTAACTCCTTTTGTAAAAAAATGGGCACAAATTAGTTTTGCTATACTACTGGCTTTTAATTTATTAATTCATTTTTCAAATAGTAATAATAAATGGAAGTATTCAAATAACATCTTTTTTGCTCCCTTTATAACTCATTATTCTAACCATTTAATTACAAATGATAATTTTAAAAATTCTAAAGTAATCCTTACTGAAGCTGCAAAAATGTTAAACAAAGATTTAACTACAAAAATATATAAGGTAGGTACTTATATAAATTACCATATTAAAGACAACCAATCTAGGGTTTATGAAGACGATCAATTAAATTTATTTGATCAAACTAGCAAAATATTACAAAACCCAGATGATTTCTTGAAAGTATTAAAATCTAATGGTGTAAAGTATATTGTTTTTAGTTTAGATGTAGCATCAATAGATCAAACACCAGAAAAATCGCTTGTTGACAAAGCAACAAGAATAGTAAAGGTATTAAACAATAAAGAAAAAATTCGTTTAGTGATGACCGATAATAAAGTTATTAGATATAATTCCGAAACTAAAAAACAAACTACAGTATCTGGTTTGGTTGGAAAAACTGTTAAAAAAGGAAGAATTGCTATTTTTGAATTATTATAATTTATATGATTAATAAGGATAAAACATGGATTTTTTTACCTGCCTTTAACGAAGCTACTATTATTGGTAATGTTATTAAGCGGATTAAAAAATCGGGGTATTCGAATATTGTCGTTATCGACGACGGAAGTTCAGATAACACTTCGCTTGTAGCCAAAAATGAAGATGTTTTTGTAATTAGTCTTTGCGTTAACAGAGGTGTTGGTGCTGCAATAAAAACAGGAATTCTTTTTGCTAAAAAACACGAAATCGAAAAAATAGTATTTTTAGATGCAGATGAACAACATTATCCAGAAGACATTAGTAAACTTATTATTGAAATGCAACAACAAAATTCAGATATTGTTATTGGAAGTAGGTTTATGGACAAAGCATCTTATATTCCTTACACCAGAATTATTTTCAATAAAATAGCTAATTTATTTACGCACTTTGGAAAAACAAGAGTAACAGACAGTCAATCAGGATTTAGGCTACTAAACAAAAAAGCAATTACAAGTTTGGAACTTGAGCTAGATGGATTTAGTACTTGTACCGAAATGGTTTGGAAATGCAACAAACTAAACCTTAAATTAACAGAAACACCAATACGAGTTAAGTATACTAAATATTCCCAAAGCAAAGGTCAAAGTCTTTGGAAAGGTGTACAAACAGCTTTTCATCTAATTAAAAACATTTTATATGAACATTAGAACATTTCAAATATTAGTTCCCGCAATAGCAATCATTTATATAATTTGGCAACTAAAAAATATTTACAAAAACCAAACTAGATGGAAAGCAATCTGGCCAAGTATTTTACTATCAATTTCAATCTCGCTTATTGCAATATTTCCAGATCAAATATCCAATTGGTTAGCTAAAACATTAGATTTTAAAAGTAATATTAATGCAATCATATTTGTTGCATTAGGTGTTTTATTTATTTTAGTCTTAATACTCTATGATTTGTATAAAAAACAACAAAAAAGCATTACCAAACTAACCATAGAATTATCGCTATTAATTGCCGAAAAAGAAGAACCTAATTTATGAGAATTTTATTTGTATTAGAGCATTTTCATCCTTATATAGGTGGAGTTGAGTTCTTGTTTTGGCAATTATCAAATGAATTGATTAAAAAAGGACATAAAGTAAAAGTTATTACTACTAGATATGATAAACAGCTCCCTAAAAACGAAAAAATTAATGGTATTGACATCTGTAGAATAAACTGTAAAAATAGATTTTTATTTACCTTCCAGAGTATCCCAAGTATTTTACGAAATACAAAAAATTACGATTTAATTCATACAACTACCTACACTGCAGCCCTACCTACTTGGCTTGTAGCATCAATAAAAAGAAAAAAAAGTATTATTACTTTTCATGAGTTTTGGGGTAATATTTGGAAGAAATTACCCTATTTAACTTTTACGCAAAAATTACTATATAAAAATTTTGAGCTTATTATTGCATCATTACATTTTTCAAAATTTGTTGCAGTTTCAAATTACACAAAACTTAATCTTGTGAAATCCGGAATTTCGGAAAATAGAATTTATACAATCTACAACGGTTTAGAATACGAAACTATTCAAAAATACAACATACAGGTTAACAAAAACAGCCCGATAATAAATAAAAAAAAAAATAATTTAAATTATATTTTTGTTGGTAGGCTTGGGGTATCAAAAGGTTTAGATATTTTACTAGATGCATCTTCTGTGTTTTTAAAAAAAAATAAGAAAGCAACTTTAACTTTAGTAATACCCTTACTTCCAAAAAAAATGTACACCCTTATTATTAATAAAATAAAAGCTCTAAATTGTAATGAACAAATTATTACATTACATAATCTTTCTAAAAAAGAATTATACAGGCATATGAAACTTTCTTCGTTTATTGTTATTCCCTCATATACTGAAGGATTTTGCTTTGTTGCCGCAGAAGCTTGTGCATTAAATGTACCAGTAATAAGCTCTCAACAAGGTGCTTTAAAAGAAGTTGTATCTGGAAAACACATCGCTATGGACTCTCTTTCTGCTAAAAGTTTATTAATTTTATCTTTCAACTCAATCACTTTTTTATCTGTTATCTCACCCATAACTAATCCTTATAATTTTTATTAAAAGGCTTCTCACTTTATTTCCTGATTAGTTTAAAACC
>CAZIMW010000052.1:0-15625 GCA_964540425.1 uncultured Flavobacterium sp. | reverse complement strand
GTGGTGTGAGAGGCGCACTCTGGCTTTAATGGTCAGAGCCGTCTACTCGATTGTGATTTAGCCGAAAAAAATGACAAAGTCAAGAAAATTTAATAACTAATAATAAGTAGTTTATAGTATTTGTATTTAAAACTTCATTCTAGCCTTTGCAACTACATCGTTTGTTGCAAAAATTTGTTCCTTATATTTTAATTCCCCTACCATTGCAATCATCGCTGCATTATCGGTACAATATTCAAGTTTAGGGATATGTACTTTCCAACCTAAGTTTTTTTCAGCAGTAAGTAAGGCATTTCTAATTCCTGAATTTGCCGAAACTCCGCCGCCAATAGCAACTTCTTTTATTCCAGTCTGCTTTACAGCATTTTTCAACTTGTCCATTAAATAATCAACAATAGTAAATTGTAAACTCGCACAAATGTCGTTTAAGTTTTCTGAAACAAAACCTGGATTGTCCTTTGTATTACGCTGTACAAAATATAATACTGCTGTTTTTAATCCGCTAAAGCTAAAATCCAACGGGCTTACTTTTGGTTTTGGAAATTTAAAAGCTTTCGGGTTTCCCAACTGTGCATATTTATCTATCAAAGGTCCTCCAGGATAGGGAAGCCCCATTAATTTTGCACTTTTATCGAAAGCTTCACCAACTGCGTCGTCTATGGTTTGACCAATAATTTCCATTTCAAAATAACTGGAAACTTTCACAATTTGTGTGTGTCCACCACTGATGGTTAATGCTAAAAAAGGAAAATTTGGAGTACTATGTGCTTCAGATTTAATAAAATGAGCTAAAACATGTGCTTGCATATGGTTTACATCTATCAACGGAATGTCCAATCCCATTGCTAAAGACTTTGAAAATGAGGTACCTACCAACAGCGAACCCATTAATCCAGGTCCTCTAGTAAAAGCTATGGCATTTAACTGTTTTTTGTCGATATTTGCTTTCTGAAGTGCAAGTTGAACAACAGGAACAATATTTTGTTGATGTGCTCTGGAAGCTAATTCGGGAACAACACCTCCATATTCCTCGTGAATTCGTTGTGTAGCAACAACATTAGAGAGTATAACGCCGTTGTTTATAACAGCTGCGGCAGTATCATCGCAAGAAGATTCAATACCTAAAATATATGTCTGTTTTAGTGTCAAAATGAAAAGGGCATATTTATTGGTGGTAAAAATAAAACATTAAGGTCGTATCAAAAAATTAAAAAAAATAATAAAACGAATCCTAACAATACTTTTGCTATTGGTTCTACTTATTATCATCACTTTATCTGTTCCTTCCGTACAAACAATTATAGCAAAAAAAGTTACTACTAAACTTAATGATGATTATGGTACAAATATTAATATTCATCGATTAGGATTAAATTGGAAAGGCGAAATTGATATTCGTGAAGTATATATTGAGGACCATCATCAAGATACATTAGTTTACGCCAAACAACTTAAATCCAATTTGTTAAGTGTTAGAAATTTAATAGACGGAAAATTAGAATTTGGCTTTATTGAGCTTAATGATGCCAAGTTTTATATGAAAACATATAAAGATGAATTCTCCGATAATGTTTCTATTTTCGTCGATAAATTTAATACCGACCAACCAAAAAGTAATGCGGTTTTTAAACTAATAGGAAACGATATTACGCTTACCAACAGTAAGGTTAAAATTATAGATGAGAATTTAGAGAAACCTGAAATATTTGTTTTGTCAAATATTGAAATAATCACAAAAAATTTAATGATTACAGGTCCTAACGTCAAAACCAATATTCAGTTATTGGCTTTAAATGCGAAACGGGGGTTTGAGATTAAAAACCTATCGGGCAATTTTTCGTACACCTTAACTTCTTTAGAATTACTAAATCTGAATTTAAAAACAGGCGGGTCTTCTATTAAAGGTGATATTAAAATGTATTACTTAGAAGATGGAATGTCTGATTTTGAAAATGAAGTAAATATTGACATTATGTTAGAAAACACTCAAATTTCGACCAACGATATTAATGCGTTTTATAATGAATTCGGAAAAAACCAAATTATCAATGTTAATGGTGAGATTAAAGGAAAATTAAATGATTTTACCTTTAATAACGGAACAATAAAAAATGGGGGGCTATTTATAGAAGGCAATTATAGGTTTAAAGATTTAATTAAAGAAAAAGAAGACTTTAAAATAATAGCGAACAACCATACAATTAGAGTAAATTACAATTCCTTAGTACGTTTTATGCCACGAGTATTAGGGAAAATATTGCCAAAATCGTTAAGGTCTATAGGATCAATTAGATTAGTAGGAAACACAATTATTTCAAAAACCACATTAACTACAAAAAGTATATTTATAAGTTCTTTAGGAAAAGCAAAAATAAATATTAAAATTAAAAACCTAAATAATACTGAAAAAGCCTCCTATGTTGGTGATGTGCTATTTACAGGTTTTAATTTAGGGAAACTTACCAGTTCAGAAACACTTGGAAAAATAACTTCCGATTTGCATATTGAAGGTGTTGGTTTTACAAAGCAATCTTTAGATACAAAAATTACAGGAACTATAAATTCTTTAGTTTTTAAAGATTATGATTATCAGAACATTACTGTGTCTGGAAGTTTAAAACATCCTTTATTTGATGGCGAGTTAATTATAGATGACCCAAATATTAAAATGAATTTTACTGGATTGGTAGATGTTTCGAAAGAGTTAAATCATTTTGATTTTAAAGCTAATATTGATTTTGCGGAGCTTAATAAATTAAACTTAATAAAACGAGATAGTATTTCGGTTTTTTCGGGAAATATTATTATGGAAATGTACGGAAACGATATCGATAATACCTTCGGAACTATATCATTTAAACAAACATTCTATCAAAATGAAACCGACGATTTTTACTTTGATGATTTTGTAATTACTTCAAAAAAAGAAGGTGTAAAAAGAAATATCCATATAAATTCCCCCGATATTATTACAGGAGATATTACTGGAGAGTTTAAAATTGTTGAAATTCCAAATTTATTTTTAAATGGAATAGGAAGTTTATATACCAATTATATTCCCAAAGAAATTGTAGCAAATCAATACGTAAATTATAATTTTAGAATTTATAATAAACTAATAGAAGTTTTTATTCCAGAAATTCAATTTGGAGAAAACACTCGAATTAAAGGTTCGGTAAATTCTAACGATTCAAAATTTGTTTTTAATTTTGATTCTCCCGAGATAATTTTATATAAAAATTACCTCGGAAAAGTGAAAATATCCATAGATAATCAAAATCCAATTTACAATGCGTATGCTTCGATAGATACTATAAACAATGGTTTTTATAATTTAAAAGATATAAGTTTAATAAATAAAAAATTTAACGACACCTTATATATAGGAGCGGCTTTTAAAGGTGGAGAATATGCCAAAAACGAATTTAATTTATCATTATATCACACTATAGATCCTGATGGAAACTCTGTAGTTGGAGTAAAAAAATCGGATATTACCTATAAAGAAAATACTTGGTATTTGAATGAAAAAAACGACAATTCCAACAAGATTATTTTCGATAAAAATTTAAAAAATGTAAAATTCGATTCTATTGTATTAAGTCATAATGAAGAATTAATTCAGTTTGCAGGATTTACTAGTGAAAATTCTTATAAAAATTTAAAAATCCAATTTAGCGATGTAAACGTTGGAAATTTAGTTCCAAAAGTTGATAGTTTACGGCTGTACGGTAAAATGAACGGTGATTTAAGCGTTATACAGAAAGATGGAGTGTATTTTCCAAGTTCCGATTTAATTATAGAAAACATCAATATAAACGATGTAGATTTCGGAAATTTAAATTTAGATATACAAGGCAATAACACTTTAACTTATTACGATATTAATGCAACTTTAATTAATGAAAATGTAAAATCTATTAATGCCATTGGCTTTATTGATGCTTCAAATGATAACTCTAGGATTCAGCTAAATGTTGACTTAAACGAATTTAATTTAAAAGCAGTAAGTCCTTTTGGAGGTAGTGTAATAACTAATATTAGAGGTTTAATTACTGGACATGCTTCAGTTACTGGAAAATTAAAATCACCCGATATATTGGGGAATTTCAATTTAAAGAACACTGGCTTAAAAGTTCCGTATTTGAATGTAGATTTCGACCTTGACCAATCTACCAATTTGATAGTTACTAAAGATAAATTAGAAATTTTAAGTACTCAAATTACAGATACCAAATACAAATCTAATGGAACATTCTACGGGAAAGCATCCCACAAAAACTTTGATGATTGGAAGTTGGATTTAAAAATAACTACCGATAATTTACTGGTATTAGATACCGATTTAAAAGAAAACCAACTTTACTATGGTACTGCATTTATAAGTGGTACTGCAGAAATTTATGGACCAATAGATGAGCTGGTAATAGACGTTGTTGCAGCTACCGAAAAAAATACAGTATTTAAAATTCCTTTAAGTGATACAGAGTCTATTGGCGACAATTCGTTTATTAAATTCCTTTCTCCAAAAGAAAAAGAAGCTCGTTTACATGGTGAAACTCTTGTTTCGGAAAATTTAAAAGGTCTTACCTTAAATTTTGATTTGGACATTAACCGACATGCCGAAGTTGAAATAGTAATTGACCAAGAAAATAAATCTTCATTAAGAGGAAGAGGGGCAGGTACGTTACTTTTAGAAATTAACACGCTCGGAAAATTTAATATGTGGGGAGATTTTATTGTATATGAAGGAATTTATGATTTTAGATATGGTAAAATTATTAGAAAACAAATTGAAGTTGAAAAAGACGGATCCATAACTTGGGATGGACTTGCAACAGATGCTACCTTAAATTTAAAAGCCATTTATAAAACCAAAGCCAATCCCTCAGCTTTATTAGACGATCCTACTATAAACAGGAAAATACCAGTTGAAGTAATCATAGATTTAACAAAACAACTTACACAACCAGAACTGTTGTTTGATATAAGTTTTCCTGAAGTAAGCTCAACTGTTAGAAGTGAATTAGAATACAAGCTTCAAACCAAGGAAGATCGTGAAAAACAAGCATTATTCTTATTAACAACAGGTTCGTTTATAAGTGAATCTGCTGGGCAAAGTGCCATTTCAGGAACCGTAACCGATGGTATTAATGCCATTTTAGCACAAATTTTAACAGACGAAGATGCAGTAATTAATATCGCACCTTATTACGATATGGGAATAGATACCGCAGAGATAGAAACTCAAGATGAATTTGGTGTACAGTTTTCTTCAAAAATAAGTGAACGAATTGTAATTAATGGAAAAGTAGGAATACCTGTGGGTGGTATTAACGACTCTAGAGTTGCGGGCGATGTAGATTTGCAATGGTTAGTAAACGAAGATGGTAGCTTACGTATTAACGTTTTTAACCGTCAAGCGGAGTTGCAGTTTATTGGTGAGGACCAAACTTTTGAACAGGGTTTTGGAATTTCCTATTCGGTAGATTTTGATACGATGAAAGAATTAATGAAGATACTATTTGGGAAAGACATTGAATTAGAAACCATAGAAGAAGTAGTTCCAGATGATAGTTTTCCTGTAAATTTTGTTTCGAAAGAAAATAAAAACTAATACCAATTTAATTATAATAGGAGTCATTAATAATTTGAATTATTTTTTGATTAGGTAAGACAAAAAAATAAAGCATAGCCATAGTTACGGTTTCTTTTTTTAACGAAATATAAGTAAAAAAGAAACGATTTATATGGCTTGTATCATAATTAAATTGGTATAAGCTATAAACTAGCCATCATCGAAATTTCTACATTCACATTCTTTGGTAATGCTGCTACTTGAACGGTTTCTCTAGCTGGAGCATTGTTTTCATCAAAGTAAGTAGCATAAATTTTATTAATGGCAGCAAAGTCGTTCATGTCAGTAATGAAAATAGAAACTTTAAAAACGTTGTCAAAAGTCATTTCTGCTTCAGTTAAAACGGCTTTTAGGTTTTCCATAACCATAGTGGTTTCTTCTATAATTGAACTCATTTTAAGTTCGCCAGAAAAGGGGTCCAAAGCAATTTGTCCAGAAGTATAAAGAATAGTATTGTTTAACACAGCTTGACTGTAAGGTCCAATTGGGGCTGGGGCATTTTTTGTGTTGATTATATTTTTCATTTATTATTATTTAATAGTAGTGTCCGATTAAAAATTTTACGTTTTCTCGAAAACCTGTATATAGTTAAGCTTTATTTTAAAAGACACCTTACTTTTCTGTTTTTTATTAATGCTTATTTATTATATAAACACAATAGTTTATTTATTGTTTATATGATAGTCAAAATTAAGTCTTTTATCTTTTGTCTTTCAGTCCCGAAGTTTCGGGAGTTTTAATCTTTTATGAGACACTAATGATTCTTAAATTAAATACATTACAAACGCTTATTTGGCTCTCTTCGTTTTTCATATTTAATATCGCTTAACATAGACGATTTGATACCAATAAACATATACCAAGAAGTATTGGTCGCACCAATTGGAGTCCAATTAAAACTCAATCGCCAACTATCTAAATCTCTTTGAAAACGAAATTGTGTTAGAGTAATTCCGTTGTTTTTAAAATCATAACCCGAAGAAATACCCACTTTCCATTTAGGAGAAAATTCTATATTAGAACTAAACATCAATGATTGAGACGATATTTCGTTTTGTCGTTGAGCATTATTATAAGTAATAGTATAGGCCATTCTAAAATCCCAAGGAATGGAAAAATTATACCAATCAAAATCAGATTTAGAAGTTTCGTAATCATCTTCAAAATTACTACTATCATTAATAGGAGTGGAGTCACCAAATAAATCGTCTGGTCGTCCGCCATTTCTAAATGTTTCACTGTCAAAATCTTCGTCATCATCTTTATTTCCTTTAAAGTCACGACTAGAAAAGGAATAATTAACACTAATATTTGCTTGGGTTAACCTAAATAAACTTCCACCGTTATTAATGTTAAATTCATCTACTCTTATATTATTATTGTCTAAAGCGTAGGGATCCAAAGTTCCATTAAAGTTAAAATCTAATTTTTTTACAATTGGAATACTTCCAGTAAAACGTAATGGACTCCAATTTAGAGAGTCTCCCGCAATATTATAAGCTGTTGAAAAATTAAAATTATTTAACAAAACTATTTTTTTAGGGCTTGTTACTGTGGTGTCTCGATCTCTAACTTTTGCTTCAATGGTATTACTCATAGATATTCCTACATTGCTAGATCGTACTCTACCTGGAGCTCCATAAAGCGATTTTTCGAATCTAGAATAATATACAGTTTCTGTATTTCCGTTGTCATCTATGGGGTTTTCATATTGATCCCAAAACTGATCAAATGAAGGGTTGATACTATAGCTTAGCGATGGTCTAAAAATATGACGTATTGCCTGAATTTTTCCGCCTTTTCCGAAGTTAAACATTCCGTACATCGTAGTTCCTAAACTAGTTGAAAAGTTATAAGTTCGGTAACTTTCAAAACCGTTTATAGTATCTTCAACTACGCCACCAAGACCATCGTCATAGTCTTGGTCGTATTGTTTATTTATAGTTTTAAAAACCCAAGTTTCTCTGTATGAAGTTCCCAAGGAAGCACTTAAATATTTTAAAATTTTAAAATTAGTACTAATAGGAATGGTATGTTGAGCCCCAATTTGGGCACTTTCGAACATTTCGGGTTTAAAGAAAAGTGAATCGGTGGTTCTTATTCTATTTTCCGCAGCTAAATTATATTGGAAATTAATATTATCTATAATCCCTTTTTTGGTTCCTACTTTTGGTTCAAACGGAAAAATACGGGCAACACTCGCATTTACATTTGGTAGCGACATATTAATTTCTTGCGTATTGGTATTTTGAGAATGTGTTGCAGCAGCTGAAATATTTACCTGAGGAACCGTCTCAAATGTCTTGGAATAGGATATGGAAGAACTTAACGTATTTACTAAAGCACTCGCATTATTGGTTTGATTAATAGATTGCTGAAAATACCTACTACTTCCTAGATTTACCGAAGCAGAAAAACGAGAACTAGGATTTGCTTTACTGTCTTGGTTATGATTCCAACGAATGTTATAAACAGAGCTTTCACTAAAATCATCAAACCCACGTTCACTGTTAATTAATTTTTCAAAACGAACACTTAGGTTTCCATTGAATTTATAGAGTAAAGCATACGCAGACTCTCCTCTAATTGCATAACTTCCGTTGGTATAGTAATCTCCTAGAACGGTTAAATCTATATAATCGTTAATTGCAAAATAGTATCCTCCATTCTGAAAGAAAAAACCACGTGCATTATTATCTCCAAAACTAGGTATTATAAATCCTGAAGTTCGATCTTTTGTTAACGGGAAAAAGGCAAATGGCAACCCTAATGGCAAAGGAACATCTGCAATATACATATTGGTAAAACCAGTAACAATTTTTTTGCCTGGAACTACTTTTGCTCTTCGAGTGTAAAAATAATATTCTGGATTGTCAATATCTTTTGAAGTAGTAAACTTTATATTTTTCAGGAAATAAACAGAGTCGTTTACTCTTTTGGTTACTTCAGCTTTATAGTTTAATTCTCCTTCACCCGAACGAGAATTGTAAATTAATGCCTTTTTGGTATCCATATTAAAACGGATAGAATCTGGAACAACTACCGTACCAGCTTGAATAAATATGGGTAATTGAGAATAAACACCAGCACTATCAATTCCTCTAGCGTATATTTCATTTTTACTATAATCTAAAATAATATATCCCGCTTCAATTTTCATGTCTTGATAGGTAATATAAGCCTTGTCGTACATATAAACTTTATGTTCCTTTTTGTTCATATATACGTACTCTTCTCCGTAGTAATCCATTACTTCAGTAAGTAATTCTTCTTTTGGCTGAACGGAATCTGTCTTTACTGAATCCAAAGCTATCTCATTTACTTCGGAATTAATTATAGATCTTATATTTAATGAAACCGAGTCCTGTTGCTTGTTAACAGGAATTTCCACTTCATTATTTGGCGGAATATCTTGCGATAATAATTTTGTGTTGCCCAAAAACAACAGAAGGAATATTACCCATAAAAAATGCCTAAATGTTTGCAACGCTACGATACTATTTTTTGTAAATTTGGCTTACTTTTTGATTGTCTATATTCTAAGAAGACAGGCTCAAAAATAAGCATATTTTTTATGCAATTTTTTTTTAAAGTAAATTTTTAACAATAGTATTATAAACAGCACGTTATTACTTAATTAGTGAAAAATACTCTCTTATGAAAACAAAACTTGTTTCTTTTTTTATACTTATTGTAGTTACTTTTACTATATCTTCATTTATTGTAAACAAAAATAACTCCCAAAAACCCTTTATTGTTGTATTAGATGCAGGGCACGGAGGTAGTGACCCTGGCAATACGGGGAATGGTTTTAAAGAAAAAGACATTGCCTTAAAAATTGTACTTAAAATTGGTAAAATTTTAGAAAAACAACCCAATATAAAAGTGCTATACACACGTAAAACAGATGTGTTTATAAAACTTTGGGAAAGAGCACCCGTAGCTAACAAAGCAGATGCCGATTTGTTTGTGTCTATACATTGCAATGCACATTCTAGCCAGGCTCACGGTACTGAAACTTTTGTGTTAGGACTTCATAAAAACCAAGCAAATTTTGAAATTGCAAAAAAGGAAAACGAAGTGATTTTTTTAGAGGAAGACTATAAAGAAAACTATGCTGGTTTCGATCCTAGTTCGCCAGAATCTTTAATAGGAATGACTCTAATGCAAGAAGAATATTTAGATCAGAGTATTTTGTTGGCGAGTTTAATCCAGAATAATTTTACAAATAACTTAAAACTAACCAACCGAAGTGTAAAACAAGCAGGTTTTATGGTACTCTATAAAAGCTATATGCCGAGTGTGTTAGTTGAAACAGGTTTTTTAACTAATAAAAAAGAAGGGGCGTATCTTAATTCTGAAAAGGGGCAAAATGATATGGCACGAGAAATCGCCAATGGTATTATAACCTATCGAAATAGCCTGTCGTTGGCAACTAACGATTCACAAAATCCAGAAATTACGCAAGAAGAAATAGATGAAGCTATAGATACCGTAAAAGAAAATATTTACGAAGGTTATATATTTAAAGTGCAATTGGCTGCCTCAAGCAGAAAACTAAATACAAAAGCTTCAAATTTTAAAGGGTTACAGGAAGTTGTAAGAGTCAAAGAAGGAAAGTTGTTTAAATATTATTATGGCGAAACATCCGACTATAATAAGATTCAACTTTTGAAAAAATACGCTAAAGAAAAAGGCTATGATTCTTGTTATATTGTCGCTTTTAAGAATGGTGAAAAATTAAAACTTTCAGAGGTCATAAATTCTAGTAACAAATAAGTTAAATTCATCATTTTATTTATAAATTTGTTATTCATCAAAAAATCATTAATCATTGAAATTTTCTAAAGAAGTAAAAACAGGAATACTCGCATTATTAGCCATTTTTATGGTTATTTATGGCTATAGTTTTTTAAAGGGATCCAACTTGTTTTCGAGCGATAGAACATTCTATGCTTCCTACGATAACGTTGCGGGTCTAGCAGTTTCGGCTCCCGTAACTATTAATGGTTTAGCGATAGGACAAGTAAAAAATATTGATTTTGAAGATAAAAAAGGAAGGTTATTAGTAACTTTTTCGGTAACCAAAGATTTCGATTTTTCAAAAAACAGCATCGTTCGTATTTATAGTACGAGTTTTATTGGCGGAAATGCTTTGGCAATTATTCCAGAAATAGATCCAAATAATATTGCTGTAAGTGGTGATACACTCCGTGGTGAAATTGAAAAAGGAATGTTAGAAACCGTAACCAGTGGATTAAAACCTTTAGAAAAACGAATTTATAAAACCTTATCTGGCTTAGATACTTTGCTCTATAATTTTAATTCTGTGCTAAACGACACAGCAAAAAAAGATTTAACCGAAGCAATTGCTAGTTTAAATAATACGATGAATTCTTTTGAAGAGGTTTCTGCAAATTTAAATTCACTTTTAAAGGACAGTAAACCAAAACTGGACAGCACTTTTGCCTACCTTGAAATTACAACTGGTAATTTAGCTAAATTCACAGACTCCTTATCACAAATTAATATTAAAGGGATGGCTGCAAATTTGGAAGCTACTTTGGAAAGTTTCGACGCCATTATGAAAAAAATAGACAATGGCGAAGGAAGCATAGGTAAATTGGTAAACGATGAGCAGTTATACACTAATCTTGAAAATGCTTCAAAAGAATTGGAAGAGTTGCTTCGTGATTTAAAAGAACACCCAAAACGATATGTAAATATATCTATCTTCGGAAAAAAAGAAAAACCTTACGAGCCTTCTAAGGAACCTAAAAACTAAACCATGGAATACATTCCTAATATTTTATTTTTAATTTTATTAATTGCTGGGACGGGATTTTTTATTAGAAACAGTAAAAAAATCATCCGTAACATCAGACTTGGTTATAAAATTGATGCTTCAGACCATAAAAAAGAACGATGGGGTAATGTAATTAGAATTGCCTTAGGACAATCTAAAATGGTGGCTCGACCTTTATCAGGAATTCTTCATATTGTAGTGTATATTGGTTTTGTTATTATAAATATTGAAGTATTAGAAATCATCATCGACGGACTTTTTGGAACACACCGTATATTTTCATCATTGGGCAGTATTTATGGTTTCTTAATTGCTTCATTTGAAATACTTGCTTTACTAGTATTGGTATCAGTAAGTATATTTTGGTTGCGAAGAATGGTCAAACGAATTCCTAGGTTTTGGTCTAAAGAAATGACCAAATGGCCAAAAAACGATGCCTTATATATTCTATATTTCGAAATGGTGCTAATGTCACTTTTCTTGATAATGAATGCGACAGATGCTCATTTTCAAGCGGCAAATTCAGGAAATATAATCAGTCAATTTATAGCTCCTATATTTTCAGGTTTTGGTGAAGGAGCCCTTCATTTAATTGAACGTTCCGCTTGGTGGATTCATATAATTGGAATTTTAATATTCCTTAATTATTTATACTTTTCGAAGCATTTACATATTCTGTTAGCATTTCCGAATGTATATTATGGAAGCGTTCAGCCACAAGGGAAATTCAAAAATTTAGAATCGGTTACCAACGAAGTTAAATTAATGATGGATCCTAATGTAGATCCTTTTGCTGCACCTGCTGAAGGCGCTGAGGTTCCTGCAAAATTTGGAGCTAGCGATGTATTAGATTTAAGCAGAACACAATTATTAAACGCTTATACTTGTACAGAGTGTGGACGTTGCACGAGTAGTTGTCCAGCCAACCAAACAGGTAAAAAATTATCGCCTCGTAAAATTATGATGGATACCAGAGATCGTCTGGAAGAAATAGGAAAAAATATAGATTTAAACGGAGAGTTTAAACCAGATAACAAACAATTATTAGACGATTATATTACACGAGAAGAGCTTTGGGCTTGTACTACTTGTAATGCTTGTGTTGAGGCTTGCCCTATAAGTATTGATCCGCTTTCCATTATTATGGATATGCGTCAATATTTAGTAATGGAACAATCTGCTGCACCAAATGAACTAAATGTTTCAATGACAAATATTGAAAATAATGGTGCTCCTTGGCCTTATAATCAAATGGATCGGTTAAATTGGAAAGATGAAAAATAGAAGTATTTTGAATATAAATAATTTTCAGAAATACGGACTATTTATAGTGTTGTTTCATCTTAGTTTTATAAAAATTAATAGTCAATCTGTTGGTTATACAAAGGATTCATTGCAAATTAAAGTATATACAGAAATAGTATATAAAAACAATCAAGCAAAGCAAATAAATGTAAAAAGAATATTTTGTGATTATTGTTCAAATGAGCAAGTTGATATCATAAAAAAAAGAGCCTATGATTTAACATATAATGACCGTTATAGTCCAGAAAACCGAAAGTTAAATGGTATTAAAAAATTAGCTTTGTATATTAGAATTTCAAAAAAAGATTTTAAAGCATTTAGAGAAAATGAATAAAAATAATAAAGCAATAAAGAACGTTGAAAATTTATTACACGACAAGGTAGAAGGAGGAGAACATATTAGTCCAATTCTTCCCGAAGGCGTAAAAAATTATTTAATAGATATTGATGGAACTATTTGCGATGATATTCCAAATGAAGAACCGGAACGTATGCTTACTGCAGAAGTGTATCCTGATGCATTAATAACTTTAAATAAATGGTATGATGAAGGACATATTATTTGCTTTTTCACTTCAAGAACTGAAGAGCATAGAGAATACACTGAAATTTGGTTGAAAAAACATGGTTTTAAATACCATTCTATGCTAATGGGAAAACCCCGAGGAGGAAACTACCATTGGGTGGATAATCATTTAGTAAAAGCGACTCAATATAAAGGAAAATTTACCGATTTGGTAGATAAAAAAGTAACCATACAAGTATTTAAAGATTAAATGAAGAAGGTACATATATTAATTGTTTTGATGATAGGTTTTTATACTAATGCACAATCTATTGTTGGCGAATGGGAAACTTTTGATGATAAAACAGGAGATAAATTATCTGTTGTTGAAATCTATAAAACCAACAATAAATACTTCGGAAAAATCACAAAACTTTATAAAGATTCTTCAGAATCAGTATGTGAACAATGCGAAGGAAAAAACAAGGATAAACCCATTATCGGTTTGGTAGTTTTAAATAATTTAGAAAAGGATGACGATGAATATAACAACGGAACAATTTTAGATCCAAATAATGGGGAAATTTATAAATGTTATATTGAATTAATTACTGAAAATAAACTAAAATTAAGAGGCTATATTGGACTCTCTATAGTTGGAAGAACCCAATACTGGCAAAGAAAGATATAAAAGATGAACGAAGCATTAAAAGTGCCTACAATGGCAGAGTTTTTAGCACAAGGAAAACAACCAGAAGTATTATTTTGGGTAGGCTGTGCAGGGAGTTTCGATGATAGAGCAAAAAAAATCACCAAAGCTTTTGTTAGATTACTAAATAAGGCAGATATTGATTTTGCAGTTTTAGGAGCTGAAGAAAGCTGTACAGGTGATCCTGCAAAAAGAGCTGGAAACGAATTTTTATTTCAGATGCAAGCAATGATGAATATTCAAGTATTGGATGGATATAAAATAAAAAAAATTGTTACTACCTGTCCGCATTGTTTTAATACCTTAAAAAATGAATATCCAGAATTAGGAGGTAATTATGAAGTAATGCACCACACTCAGTTTTTAAAAGATCTTTTAAATGAAGGGCGATTAAAAGTCGAAGGCGGAAAATACAAAGGAAAAAGAATCACTTATCACGATCCTTGTTATTTAGGAAGAGCCAATAACGAATATGAAGCACCAAGAGATTTACTGCGAAAATTAGAAGTGGAATTGATTGAAATGAAACGTTGCAAGTCTAACGGACTTTGTTGTGGAGCAGGAGGAGCACAAATGTTTAAAGATGCAGAGCCTGGTGATAAGGAAATCTTTGTAGAACGTACCGAAGAAGCGATTGATGTAAAACCATCTATTATTGCTACGGGTTGTCCGTTTTGTAATACGATGATGACCGACGGCGTGAAAGTAAAAGAAAAGGAAGGCGAAGTTCAAGTATTGGATATAGCCGAAATGATTATTAATGCAGACGAATTATAAATTAAATTTGCTCGCAAAGACACTAAGATGCAAGAAAAAACCTTTGTGGCTTTGTACCTTAGCGAGAGAGAAAAAACATAGAACATAAATGATACGATTTTTTAAAGATTTGCCAGACGATTCTAGAGTATGGATTTATCAGTCTAACAGAAAATTTAACGAAGAGGAAGTTGCCATCATAAAAGAGAAAGTGGTGGGTTTTTTAAAAGAATGGACTGCCCACGGGCAAGACCTAGAAGCAGGATATGAAATTAAATACAATCGCTTTATTGTAATTGGTTTAAATCAAGAAAATGCTTCTGCTTCTGGTTGTAGTATTGATGCTTCGGTTTATTTTATTCAAAAGTTAGAAAAAGAATTCGGGATTGATTTGTTAGATAAAATGAATGTAACTTTCTATAACGGAGAGTTTATTGCTCATAAAACGCTTTCAGATTTCAGGAAAATGGCAAAAGCTAAATCGGTTTCAAAAAACACGGTGGTTTTTAACAACCTAGTAGATACAAAACTAGATTATCTTGAAAACTGGGAAGTGCCTGCGAAAGATAGCTGGCATAATAGGTTTTTATCCTAGCTATGCTACTGTTTTTGTAATCTGAACTAACATTTTACAAAAACTAATATCTTTATACAATTAATAATTATTGCATTAAAAGTTACCCGCTTTCTCGGGTAATAAATATGAAAAAAATTCTTGTAACCTCACTTTTATTACTCCTTGTTAACTTAGGGTTTGCCCAACAAATCAATCCTCTTATTGTTGAGAAAGATCAAGTTAATCAAAAAAAATGGGTTGATAGTATTTATAATAATATGTCAATTCAAGAAAAAATTGGTTAACTCTTTATGGTCGATGTTTTTTCAAAAGATCCAAAAGCTAAGATT
>CAZIMW010000051.1:1504-15663 GCA_964540425.1 uncultured Flavobacterium sp. | reverse complement strand
TATAATTAAAGCTTGTTTTTAGTTCAAATTACTCACTTTTGAATTAAAGCACAACATGCATATATCAACAGTTTTGTATATCGTCATTGTTTAATTCCGATATCTATCATGATATTGTTGTAAATTTAGTAAAAAAACAACAAATTCAAAAAGTATTTAAACAATTTAATCGAAAGAATTCCCCGAGGCTCTGCCTCGGTGGTCAAAAAGGAAAGTTTGAAAACCTGAGGTTTTCATCAAACTAAAAATAAAATTTTTTCCGCTTGATACCTCTATGGCTCTGCCTCGAGGTAGTTCATTCATTAACTTTCAAGCACAAAAAAACAGACCCCTTATATAAAAAGAAATCTGTTAAAAAATATTTTTTTAGTGCTTTACTAAAACGGTAAATCGTCCGCAGCTTCAGTAGTGGTGTTGTCAGTAGTTTCAAACGCGTCTTCTGAGGTTACCGGAGGCATTGGAGGCATATCTCCTTCAACGGGTGCTGTAGCTAAGTTTTCTATACGCCAACCTTGAATAGAGTTAAAATACTTAATTTCACCTTGTGGGTTGGTCCATTCTCTTCCTCGTAAATTAATACTAATTTTTACATCTTGACCTAATGCAAAATTGTTTAATAAATCTGTTTTGTCTTGTACAAACTCCACCATAATTGATTGCGGATATTGTTCTGCTGTAGTTACAACAACTTCTCTTTTTCTGAAACCGTTGCTTCCAAAAGTTTGTGTTTCTCCTATTACTTTAATTTTTCCTTGTACTTCCATTGCTATTAATTATTACTATTGTTATTTTTTATTTAAAAGTGCCCTGAGTGATTTCGTTTTTCAGAAATCGTATCGAAGGGTTTTATTTGTTCTTTGATCACTGAGTGGAGCCGAAGTGCCATAGTTACTTAATATTCATCAAGTCTATCACCAACAACAACCTAAAGGCATCAAAAACCACTCCTTTTCTAAGCATATCTTGTGCTTGTTCTTGCGTGTTTTCTTTGTTTGCAATATTAATGTGAGGACATTTTTCAATTCCCATTTTTACAAATTCACGTACTTCTTCTTCGCTAGGTATTCGTTCTGAATTTCCTAATATTCCCAAATCGTTTCCAGTTAAAACACTGCTGTTTCTAATCGATTCAGGTAATGCATCTACTCCTATTCCCATAGTTCTTATTGGTTTTTGTACTTCAAATATTCCTTCTTTTGATCTGCTGTACCAATTGCCACCCATTCGGGCAACGGTATCAATTTTTAATGGATCTATTTTTTCTTCAGCATCTAAAATAGATTCATCTATATGTAATTTTACAACTTCGACAATAATTAAATTTCCTGCACCACCTTCGGTTCCTAAAGCAATTATTTCATTTACTTTACATTCAAACTGTACAGGTGCTTCCTTTACTCTTGGTGGTTTTACTATGTTTGAAGCTACTTCCGTAAAGCCAGCTTTTACAAACTCGTTAACTCCTTCGGCATATTCCGTGGAAGATAATGACATTTGCTGTACCATTTCATGATTTACAATATTAATTACTACCTCTTTGGTTTTTAAAGCGTTTTCTAAAGTGTGTTTAGTAGTATTACCTCTAACTCTTCGAGCTGGCGAAAAAATTAATATTGGCGGATTGGCACTAAATACATTAAAAAAACTAAAAGGCGATAAATTTACGTTTCCATCCTCATCTACCGTACTTGCTAATGCAATAGGACGAGGCGAAACGGCACTTAACAAATAGCCATGTAGTTTTGCTGTTGAAATATCTTTTGGATTGATAGAAATCATAGTTCACAAATATATTGAAACCCTTACGTTTGTAAAAATTAGTTTATACAATAATATCAACATATTTGCTTTATATTTAAAACGTAAAAAAAATAGCTTTAAAATGTTTAAAAACACATCACTCACTCGCGGATTTTTCTTTATCGCATCCATTGGTATAATTACCTTAATTATGTGGAATACTTTTTCGTTTTTTAAAATACTGAAGGAAAACGAACTTGCCAAAATGGAAATTTGGGCAATCGCACAAGAAGATATCAATAAAAGTAAACAGTTAGAACTTAGTTTTAGTCAAACTTCTTTGGAAGTAATTCAAAGCAATACCACTACTCCCATGATTTCTTTTAGTCCGGAAGAGGAAACGTATATTTCTAGAAATATATCTGAAAATAAAATTGATGCACCAGAAAAAAGAGATCGGTTAATAGCACAGTTTATAGAAGAGTATCAGCCTATTGAAGTAACCTATGAAGGTGAAATTATTCAAATTATTTACTTCGGAAACTCTCCAGTTATCAATAAAATTAAATATTATCCTGCTTTTTTAATTTTAATAATGTTGTTGTTTTTTACGGCAATTTATTTCTTTTTTAGAACCGCAAAAGCTGCCGAACAAAACAAACTTTGGGCAGGTATGGCTAAGGAAACTGCCCATCAAATTGGAACGCCTTTATCATCTTTAGTAGGCTGGACAGAAATTTTACGATCTGAAAATGTAAATCCAGAATATATTTTTGAAATGGAAAAAGACATAGATCGGCTGCAAACCATCACCGAACGATTTTCTAAAGTTGGGTCGGTACCAACCATGAAAAAAACCGACGTGGTTGCCGAAACAAAATCTTCTTTCGATTATATGAAAAGTAGATCTTCTAAACTTATAAATTTTTCATTGGATATTCCCGACAGTCCTTTGTTTGTAAAATTAAACCCTCAATTATATGGATGGACTATCGAAAATTTAGTAAAAAACGGAATTGATGCTATGAGAGGAAAAGGAGATATTCATATTTCAATTACAACTAATTTAAAATCGGTATTCATTCAAGTTTCAGATACTGGAAAAGGAATTCCGAAAAAGAATTTTAAAACGATTTTTAAACCAGGTTTTACTACTAAAAAACGAGGTTGGGGCTTAGGTCTTTCGCTTGCAAGCCGTATTATTGAAGAATACCACAAAGGAAAAATTAGAGTGCAAAAAAGTAGCGCGAGTAAAGGAACTGTAATGGAAATTGAATTGCAACAGTTAAATTAAAGGTTGTCGCTAATGTTTTTTGCTAAAGCAGAAAATTCTTCTTGCGACATCGAAACTTTATGTTGAAACGACATATCTTTCATTTCATCCAACGGAATTAAATGTACATGAACATGGGGAACTTCCAAACCAATAACGGTCATTCCAACACGATTACAGGCAATTGTTTTTTCGATGGCTAAACCAACTTTTCTTGAAAAACTTAATAATCCTATATAGGTTTCTTCATCTAAATCTAACAGTTTGTCAATTTCCTTTTTAGGCACACAAAGTGTATGTCCTTTTGTATTAGGATTGATATCTAAAAAGGCAAAAAAATGTTCATCTTCTGCTACTTTGTAACAGGGAATCTCACCATTAATAATTTTTGTGAAAATGGAAGCCACAATTAAATTCTAGAAATTTCAAGAATATCAAATTTCATGATGCCGTTGGGTACAACTACTTCAGCCGTATCACCAACTTCTTTTCCTAAAAGACCTTTTCCTATAGGAGAATCTACCGAAATTTTTCCGTCTGATAAATCAGATTCACTTTGTGCTACCAATTTATAAGTCATTTCCATTCCACTTGTTTGATTTTTAATTTTAACCGTAGAATGTATCAATGCTTTTGAAGTATCTAATTTAGATTCATCAATAATTCTGGCTGTTGAAAGTGTTGTTTCAAGTTTCGAAATCTGCATTTCTAACATGCCTTGTGCTTCTTTTGCAGCATCGTATTCTGCATTTTCACTTAAATCTCCTTTGTCTCTAGCTTCACCAATAGCCTGTGATGCAGCAGGACGTTCTATATCTTTTAATTGACTTAATTCAGCTCTTAATTTTTTTAATCCCTCCGCAGTATAATAAGATACTTTACTCATAACTCTTCATTTTTAAAATAATAATAATAATAATAATTGTTTTTTCTTCTAAAAAAATCACTACACAAGTAGCAATAAAAAAAATCCCATACGAGATGGGATTGCGAAACACAAAGATAGTGAAAAATTAATTATTGCGTTTAATTATTGTATTTTTGAACCCTAATATTGCTTTATAACAATGAAAAATTTACTAGTTGTACTTCTGCTGAGTGTTGCCTTATTTAGTTGTGATAAAAATGACGATAATAATAACAATAACAGGAATAACCCTTTTTTAACAATACCGCCAGTTAGTTTTAATTTAAACCTTTCTCTTCCTGAGTATAATCCACTTAGATTTCCGGGAAACAGTGTAATAATATCTAACATAGGTATAAAAGGAATTGTGGTTTATTGTGTGAATGAAAATTTCTATACTGCCTTTGATTTAACCGACCCAAATCATGTGCCCAATACTTGTTCAAAAATGGATATTATTGGTATTGAAGCGTCCTGTGATTGTGGCGACGATAATATTTATGATATTATAACGGGGCAACATTTAGGCGATCAATCGCTTTATCCAATGCAGCAATACCGTGCTGAAAGAAACGGCGATGTTGTTCGTGTTTTTAACTAAGTTATAATTTTATGGTTACTCCTAATAAAAAATTTATGGTTGCTTGTGGGTAATATCCAGTTCCTTCAATGGTTGTAGTTGTATTTGGATTAGTCCAAGTATCATCGTAGGTGTAAAAATAGCCATTGGAAACATACTCATCATTAAAAATGTTGTTAATCAATCCTTTAATTATAATTCCTTCTATAAACGGAATGTTATTAATAGTATAAACCACATTGAAATCAGTAATAAAATAAGCATCTAATTTTGAAGTTTCACTATCTATATTTCCCATATATTGTTCGCCAACATATTTATTAAGTAACGCTAATTGAAGGTTTTTTATAGGCTCAAATTCCAACATGCTTCCTGCAACGATATTTGGTGAAAAAGAAATATTAGTGGTTCCTAAATTTACCAACTCACCATCTTTTGAAGTTATAAAATCCTTGTTTTTATTTGTACTGAAAGCAATATTTGGTATAATTCTTAGATTGTCTAATATTGAAAAATTTGCATCAATTTCAATTCCTAATCGATAACTATTACCACTAGTTGCTCTAATTGGTGCGCCTACATCGTCAATGGCTCCAGTTAAAACTAATTGGTCTTTGTAATTCATAAGATAGATATTGGTGTTTATCTTCGATTTTTTAGTTGAAAAACGCCAACCAAATTCAAAATCATCTAATTTTTCTGCCTTGGTAACTCCGTTTTCAAAATCACTCCTTCTAGGTTCGCGATTGGCTCTTCCATAGGAAGTGTAAAATTGATTTTTTGAATTCAATTCATAAGTTAATCCAGCTTTCGGATTGAAAAAATTAAACGTTTCATTTACCGCTAAAGGAACCTTATCTGATGTTAAACCCGAAGTTTTATAACTGATAAACCTTCCTTGTAAATCACCATAAACACTCCATTTGTCGTTAATGTAATACGTTGCCTTCGAAAAAACAGTAAATTCATTTTTGGTTCCGTTCCCTTCATAATAGCGATCTCTAATTTCCGAAGTACTCGCATATTTTGCCCAAATAACCTCCCCATAATGATCGCCATCGTAATGACTATAAAACACTCCGGCTGTGATGTCTAAATCGTCTTTTTTATAATTTATATTGGTATTGATTACATAAAAATCATTGTCTAACCAACGTCTTCTTATTAAATCGGTTTCATTTATAATTTCTCCTCCAATTTCGATGGGTTCAAAATTGTAAAATTCAAAATCCTGATCCTCCTTGTATTGTTCAAAATAGCCTCTTCCGTAGGTGTAATTTAAACCAACGTTGCTAGACCAATAATTGTTTAATCGTTGGTTCCAATGCAATTGATAATGATCTTGATTGTAATTATCTACCTCGTTATCGTAAAACTGAATAGCCCCATCGTCATCGGTATATAACCCCGATGGATTAAAGGTTCTGTCACTTTCTAACGTTTCTGCATCAATACCGTACCAAGCTTGGTAGGTTTTTTGTTTTCCGCCAAAAACTAAGGCTTTAATTAAGGTGTTTTCATCTACATAAGCTCCTTGAAGAAAATAGGATTTTAAGTTGGAACTCGCTCTGTCAATGTAACCGTCTGATGTGATTCTAGAAAGTCTTCCTGAAACTTCAATATGGTCGTTAAGCATTCCTGTACTAAACTTTACATTGTATTTTTGAGTGTTAAATGAACCAACAGAAGTATTTATTTCGCCATAAGCTTCTTTAGAAACTGCATCGCTCAATATATTTAAACTCGCCCCAAAAGCTCCCGATCCATTGGTGGAGGTTCCAACTCCTCTTTGCAACTGAATACTTTCTACGGAAGAAGCAAAATCGGGCATATTTACCCAAAATGTTCCTTGACTTTCGGCGTCGTTATAGGGTATTCCGTTAATGGTAATATTTACTCTTGAAGCATCGCTACCACGAACTCTAATTGAGGTATAACCAACACCAGCACCAGCATCTGTTGTGGTTACTACGGAAGGTAAATAGTTTAAAAGCATAGGAATATCTTGTCCTAAATTACGTTTTGAAAGCTCTTCTTTACTAACGTTTGAGTGCGTAATTGGCGAATCTGCCTTTACTCTAATAGACTGGATTAAAACTTCATCTAAGGTTTCAGTTTTTGTAGAATCTACAACTTTTTTTTGAGCAGAAAGGTTTAAAAATAGCAATCCTAAGCCAAGTGATAAAACTAATTTTTTCATTCGTAGCACATTACAAACAAAAGGGGTAATTGTTCAAGTTTTAAATTAATAAATTGAAAGGAAATCCTCTCGTTGTTTCCTAAACAGCATTACCTGTTCTAGGTTCTATGGGTATAATCTCAGCTCTTTTATATGATATACGATTAATGACATAAGATTTACGACTTCAAAATTCGTTATTCTTAATTCAAAATCCATGATTAAAAAGGGCACCCCTTTGAGATGGTGCAAATATAATTATTTAATCAATATTTGGTGGTTTTCTGTTTGTTTTTTTAAGTGCTTGATTTTTTTTAGATTTTAATCTTTTTGCTATAGAAGTCTTAGAAGGTTTTGTCTTTTTTCTAGGCTTTGGTTTTTTTATGTTTTCCTTTAAAAGTGTTAGTAGTTTATCAATGACTAAATTTTTGTTTTTATGTTGACTTCGAGAATCGCTACAAGTTAATTTTATAAATCCTTCGGAAGTTATTTTTGAAAAAATTTTGGTTTGTAGGCGTTCTTTTTCTTCGGTTGTTAACCCTTCTGAATTACTAATATGAAAACTAACTTCTACTTTTGAAGCTGTTTTATTTACGTGTTGCCCTCCTGGGCCACTACTTCTAATGGCCTTAAAGTTTAATTCAGTTATTATTTTTTCTGTATTCATTTTGCAGAGTTTATAAGTGAAAAACTTTAAATTATAGTATTATTTACAGATTATCGCAGATGTATTTAATAGAATCCTCTAAGCATTTGGGCGATGTTCTTTGCTTAATAAATCGTTAACTGTTTTTACGGGATTGAAGGTGATTAGTGGAACTTCCACAAAAATAGTGTTCCAGTTTGCCATTGCACCATTCCATAAACCCGGAAGTTCTAAAGCTTTTAGAGTTTTTCCGTTTTTTGATTTTTCTGAAATAATACCAGAGTTTGGATCTATAAATTTTGTTAAATCGAATTTATTTCCCCTAAAATCACGAATTCCACAAACCAAATCTACCGGATTAAAATGAGTTGCTTCGTTAACAATTGATTGGTGATGTTCATTGTTTGGGTCAATTTGTGATAATTCAACAATTTGAAGCGTGGTTTCTCCCTTTTTATTATTAACCCAAAAAGGACCTCCTCCAGGAGCACCTGTGTTTTTAACAACTCCGCAGATTCGTAACGGTCTGTTTAAAATATCAATCAGTAATGTCTTGTTGTCTGGGGCATTCTTAATGTTTAGCTCATTCCATAAAAACAATTTGATTTCATTGTTTTTTTCAATAGATAGGTCATGGTCTGTAAGCAACTTTAAATATGAAAATATTTTTTCTTGAACCCAAAGTAATTTGCCAGCCAGCACTTTTTTGTAGTGAGTAATTTGTTCGACAAACTCTTCAGTAACGACATTGTCTATGTTTTTTATAAAAATAATATCGGCACCTATGTCGTTTAGATTATCTAGTAAAGCACCATGTCCTGAAGGTCTAAGAAGGCATTCGTTTTTTGAGTTTCTGAAAAGAGAATTGTCAATATTCACAGCAATGGTATCGGTTTCTTTTTTTTGAAATGAATAAGAAATATGAAATTCGGTTTTTGTTTTTTTAGAAACACGTTTTTTTACTGCCTCAAATTCTTCCTTAAAATAAGGGACGTGTTTTTTTGAAAAAGTAAAATGCAAATAGGCATTATTGTTCACCGAAGCGTAAAAAGCTGCTTCGTATAAATGTTCTTCAAAAGCAGTGGTTGAATATTTTTTATATTTATGAAATGGAATTAATCCTTTAGGTAAACTTCCAAAATTAAGTCCCTTTTCTTCCAGCATTGTTTTTACCAATAAATATACTCTTGCTCCTTTGGTACCAGGTTTAAAGTCGGGATAATTTTCTCTAATATTTTTACGAACTGCGTTTAAAAAGACAAAATCTTTAATTGACTTTACAAACTTAGAAAGTTGTTGGTGGTTTTCTGTTTTCAGGTATTTGGTTAAACTTAATTCTTCAGGATTGTAGTCTTCTAAAAATTCAAACAAAAATTGGAACATTCTTGTTGCAGCACCTGAAGCAGGAACAAATTTTACAATTTCTAAATTGTTCTTTTTAGTGTCGTAAAAATCGATTAGTTTTTGTTGGTTTTCTTCTGAAATAACTTCAATGCCATTGCCAATAGAGGCTGTAGTTTCAATTTCAGTAAATGGAATGCCAAGTGAAAAAGCTTCCAATTGACGGTACACTTTTTCAAGTGTTAGTCCGTAGTTTTTAAAAAATGCTATGTCTTGTTTTGTGAGATTCAAATTTTATTTTTTAGAAGTTTGTCTATGTGTTTAACAGCTTTTTCTAATCGTTCTTTTTTATCTCCTTTTAACAGAATATAAGGTCTGTTATTCTCTTTCAAGGCTTTTTTGAAAGTACTAAACATTTCTTCACGTTCTTCGGGTTTGTCTCTTAAGTCGTCTGCTTCCCAAGGGGTGTCAATATAAGTTAATAAATATAAATTGTAGGTGTTTTTAATTGCATATTTATCTAATAATGGGTCGCATTCTCCCGAATAATATTTTTCAGAATAGACTTTTGTTTCCAATAAATCGGTGTCGCAAACCAAGACGGTATCTGTTTTTTTAGCCGAATTGTTTTCCAACTTCATCTGCCCAATTGCGATTAGAAGCAAATCGGACTGCTCACAGGTTTTTCGTTCGTTATTCCATTTTTCCTGAAGATATTGACGTGCATATTCTGGTACCCAAACCGAATTATAATGTCTTGCTAACTGTTTTGCTAATGTTGTTTTGCCGGTAGATTCTGGACCAAACAATACGACTTTTATACAGTTTGATTTTTCTTGTTTAAGGTTTTTTTCCATTCGTTATATCCTAAAAATGCTAGCACCAAAAATACGGTGTACTGTATTCCTGTCATACCATAACCCTTCACAAAATACAAAGGAATTGAAACTACATTGGTAATGATCCAGAAAATCCAGTTTTCTATTTTTTTATTTGCCATTAACCACATTGCTACAAACGCAGCTGCTGTTGTAAAAGCATCAATATACGGAGTTGCTTTTCTGAATTCTGCCAAACTTCCCGAACTTATTTTCTGAAATGCATAATGAATGCTTTCTAAAAAACTTAAATCGGGCATTACCTCATAATATCGATACACTACAATTACAAAAATGGCTGTGAATACAAAAATAGCAAAAGCTTTGAGTTTATCTGAAGTATTTGTGCGGGTTATTTGTAAGTTTTCTTTAGAAACATCTAAAATACGTGTCCACATATACCAGCCGTATAAACTCATTAAGGTATAATAAATATTGATGATTAAGTCGCCATATAAAGCCCATTGTGATAATAAATATACATACAGAACTGTGCTTATAATCCCAGTTGGATAGACTAAAATATTTTCTTTTTTGGCATAAAAAACACTTATAATTCCGAAAGCCGCAGCAATTAGTTCCAAAGAAATATTTAATGCTGATGCATCTATATAAGGCTCTAAAAAAAAGTCTATTATTGTGTTCATAGTTATTTAGGCTTTGACTTCGCTCAAGCCATCTGCATTTTATTTTAATTTTCAAAAACGGTCCCCATCACTACCATATCTGCTCCTGCAAGATAAGCTTCTTGTTTTTGAGCTTCCGTTTTAATCCCTCCACCTACAATTAAAGGGATTTTTAATTCATTTTTTACTGCTGAAATAATTTCTGGTTGAACAGGGATTTTAGCTCCGCTTCCTGCTTCCAAATATATGAGTTTACTTCCTAATAATTCCCCAGCTATCGCCGTATCAACAATTAACTGAATATTTTTTTGAGAGATGGGTTTTGTGTTACTTACTCTTTCTACTGCTGAAGTAGTTCCGCCTTCAATTAAAATATATCCTGTTGAAATCACTTCTAAACTACTGTTTCTAAGTTTTGAAACCGATTTAACTTGTTGTTCAATTAAGTACTCTGGATTTCTTCCTGAAAGTAATGACAAAAACAACAAGCCATCTGCTTGATGAGTAATTTGAGAAACATCTCCTGGAAATAATAAAATTGGAAATGATGTGTGTTTCTTTATTTCTGAAACTACTACGTCTGTTTTATATACTTCTACTGTGCTTCCACCCACAAAAATATGTGTGGTTTTTTCTGGAAGTTTTTGTAAAAATTCAGTTATTTTAGAAAGCTGAAAAACATCAGGATCAATTAATATGGCTAGTAACTTTTTGCCTTTAGAAGTTTTAGAAAGAATGGATTGGTAAAGTGGACTAATCATTCTTTTTTCTTTCATTTAATAAGGCATAAGCACAAGTAAATCCTTCAAATTCTAGGAACCAAATTTTATACGTTTCTGTTTTATCTTCAAAGTTAACTTCAGCAGTAGTCTCATTATAATACATACTAAAATCTTCCACAGAAATATGATTCAGAAAAGTCAATCCTACACGATTAAAACTTTTATAAAGCGACTCTTTTGCACACCAAACAATGGTTAGTTTCCGGATGATAACATCTTTATGATTCAGCTTTTGATATTCGTCTATTTCAGTAAATTTATGAGCAATTTTTAAAATCTTTTCTCTCTTTTTCTCCACATCAATTCCTACTTCAATATCACTAATAATAATGGCTGAAAAAGTAAAAGAATGGGTAATTGAAATGTGTTTTCCATCCTTCAAATGAGGCTTTCCATTCTCATCATAAAACAAATCGTGGTCGGTGTAGCCTTCCGAAGCCAATAAAAACCGAATGCTTAAAAAACCTCGTTGGTGTAATTCGCTTTTCATATTTTCAACACGTTTCAGACTTCTTTCAGTTAGTGAAGTTTCATTAAAAAATTCCTCAAAAGACTCTTCAATCTTCCAAATGAGAACTTTAGTCGTGGAATTTACTGTTATAGTTTTGTAAAGAGGCATTTAATATTAAAGTATATTATGTATTTTTGCAAACCGTTTTTATGAAAATAAATTCGTTTAACAGTAAGATCTCTGCCTTTGCAGGAATTAACAAATATAATAATATGTCAACAAAAACAACACCTTACATTGCCAATAAAGTTAAAGATATCTCTTTAGCAAGTTGGGGAAGAAAAGAAATCGAACTTGCCGAAGCAGAAATGCCAGGCTTAATGTCGCTTCGTGATGAGTATAAAGACGAACAGCCTCTAAAAGGTGCTCGTATTGCAGGATGTCTTCATATGACCATCCAAACCGCAGTACTTATTGAAACTTTAATTGCTCTTGGAGCAGAAGTTACTTGGAGTTCTTGTAATATTTTCTCCACACAAGATCAAGCTGCTGCTGCGATTGCAGATGTAGGAATAGCGGTTTATGCGTGGAAAGGAATGAATGAAGAAGAATTTGATTGGTGTATCGAGCAAACACTTTTCTTTGGAGAAGATAAAAAACCTTTAAATATGATTTTAGATGATGGTGGTGATTTAACCAATATGGTATTGGATCGTTATCCTGAATTAGTTGACGGCATCAATGGTTTAAGTGAAGAAACTACCACAGGAGTTCATCGTTTATACGACCGCATGAAAGAAGGAACATTGCCAATGCCAGCGATTAACGTAAACGATAGTGTTACCAAATCTAAATTTGATAATAAATACGGTTGTCGCGAAAGTGCCGTAGATGCTATTCGGCGTGCAACCGATTTGATGTTGGCTGGAAAACGTGTAGTTGTTTGTGGTTATGGCGATGTTGGTAAAGGAACAGCTGCTTCGTTTAAAGGAGCAGGAAGTATTGTTACCGTTACAGAAATCGATCCAATATGTGCGTTACAAGCGGCAATGGATGGTTTTGAGGTAAAGAAATTAGAAACCGTTGTTGGAAATGCAGATATAATTATTACCACTACTGGAAATAAAGATATTGTACAAGGGCGTCATTTTGAAGCGATGAAAGATAAAACCGTCGTTTGTAATATTGGTCATTTTGATAATGAAATAGATGTTGCTTGGTTGAACGATAATCACGAAAAAATTGAAATCAAACCACAAGTTGATAAATATGTGGTGAACGGAAAAGATGTTATTTTGTTAGCGGAAGGTCGTTTGGTGAACTTAGGTTGTGCTACGGGGCATCCTAGTTTTGTAATGAGTAATTCATTTACCAATCAAACGTTAGCTCAAATCGAACTTTGGACAAACCTTGATAAATACGAAAATAAAGTATATATGTTACCAAAGTATTTGGATGAAAAGGTAGCAAAATTACACTTGGAAAAAATAGGAATTGAATTAACAGAACTTCGTGAAGATCAAGCAAAATATATTGGTGTTACCGTTGAAGGTCCTTATAAACCTGAATATTACAGATATTAAAAATTCCTGCGAAAGCAGGAATTTGTTTCATTAAAAGCAATATGATCACTGAGCGGAGTCGAAGTAACAAAAAAGTATAAATGTTGTAAATAAATTATCAGACCTGCTAGGTTTTTAAAACCTAGTAGGTCTTTTTTAATGCAATTACTTTTGTTTCTTGAAAATATAACTCATCCAAATAGGATTTTTTATTTCTGTGATGGCTTTTCTGTCAACAAATTCCCAGTTATGAGCATTCATATAGTTGAGTAAGCCAGAAGTAGATTTTATGGATTCCATTTCTTTAACGGTAATAATTTTACCTTCTAAAGATTGTTGGTCTTCCACTTTAATACGTTTTATCTTTCCGCTATTATTTGCTTTTTGAATAACAATAACTTCTATGAAATCGTATTTGGTGATTTCTTGAGCAGTTATTTTTATAGTTGAAATTAATACTAAAGCTAAAATTAGCACGATTTTGATTCTGTTTTTCATAAAAATAATTTAAAAAACTAAAATTACAATTTAAATTTCGTTTCAATAAATAAAACAAAAAAAACCTTCAATTGAAAGATATCAATTGAAGGTTTTAAATATATGAAAATCTAGTTTCTTAAGCCTCGAAAGGTACGATAGAAACGTATGATTTATTATTTCTCTTTTTAGTGAATTTTACAACACCGTCCACTCTTGCGTGAAGGGTATGGTCTTTTCCACCATATACATTTTCACCTGGAAAATGTGTGTTTCCTCTTTGTCTTATGATAATGTTTCCAGCAATAGCAGCTTGTCCACCAAATATCTTAACGCCTAAACGTTTTGATTCTGATTCTCTACCATTCTTCGAACTACCAACTCCTTTTTTATGTGCCATTTTCTTACGTTTTTAAAATTAAAAAATTAACTTAAAGCAGCTATTAGTTCAGCTTTCTTCATTGATGTGTATCCAGAAACTCCTTCTTCTTTAGCCATTGCTTTTAATTCAGCAACTGTCATTGAACTAACATCGGTTCCAGTAGTTTCTACCTTAGCTTCCGTTTTTGGAGCAGCAGGTTTCGCTTCTTTTTTTGGTGCAGCTTTTTTAGCTCCAGATACAACAATACTTTCAATTACTATTTCAGTAAGTGCTTGTCTGTGACCATTTTTTACTCTGTATCCTTTTCTTCTTTTTTTCTTGAATACAATAACTTT
>CAZIMW010000051.1:0-1487 GCA_964540425.1 uncultured Flavobacterium sp. | reverse complement strand
AGGTGCTTAATGACTTTTGCTCCTACTTGAGCTCCGTCGATAGCTGGGGCGCCAATAGTTACTTTGCCTTCATCGCTTAACATAAGAACATTATCGAAAGATATTTTCTTTCCTTCTTCTGTTGCTAAACGGTGTACAAAGACTTTCTGGTCTTTTGCAACTTTAAATTGCTGCCCTGCTATTTCTACAATTGCGAACATAACGTTTCGTTTAAATTTTATTATTATTAATTTTGCCTTAGTTGAAGGCGGGTGCAAATATAGTACTTAATACTACAATAGCAAATCGTTTTTCTGAAAAAATAAATACGTTAATTCCCTTAGCGTTTGGAGTTTGCTAAATAAACTCCAATTAATATTATTCCGGTTGCTAAGGCTTGCCAAATACTAAAAACTTCACCGTCCAATAGCCCCCAACTTACCGAAACAATAGGCATTATATAAGTTACAGAAGAAGCAAAGACGGGAGTTGAAATCTGTACCAATTTATTAAAAAGCACCTTTGCAATAGCAGTTCCGAACAATGAAAGTAACACAATATATACTATAGAAATAGGAAACTCTGGTGCTTGCAGGACTTCTGAATCGAAAAATCCTGAAAATAATAAGACTATAAATGCAGGGATTATAATCACTGCAAAATTTCCTACGGCAATTGCCATTGCTGGTACATTTTGAAGATGTCGTTTAATAATATTTATATTTATCGCGTACATTAAAGTAGCTATGATTACCAAAAAGGCATACCAATAATTCTGATTTGGATTAATACTTGCACCGTTTGTTATCAAAAAAACCGTACCAATAAAACCTATTATTACTCCTATGATTTGTTTTCGAGAAGAAAGAATTTTAAAAAGCACCATTCCAAAAACAATTGTCATAATAGGAACAATTGAATTTAATATGGAAGCAATGGCGCTATCAATTTCGGTTTCTGCATAAGCGAATAGAAAAGCGGGAAAGAATGTGCCTAATAATCCCGAAATCGCAATCCATTTAAAATTGGACTTAGTGAGTTTTTTTAAACTATTAAAACCTACTAAAAATAACATTACACCAGAAACAATAATCCGTAAAGAGCCTAATTGCAAAGGAGTAAATCCAACTAAAGCCTTTTTTATTAATATAAAAGAGCTTCCCCAAATTAGGGCAAGAATCAATAAATATGTCCATTTTTTATTCACCAGAAAGAATATCTTGTTAAATATTTTGCAAAAATGTCACTATTAAATTAAAAAAGCATAAACAATTACTATTTTTGCTAAAATTAAACCTAATAATACTCTTATGAAAATTTTAAAATTAGCAATCGGAATCGCTTTAACATCAACTATAATGTGGTCTTGTAAAAACGAAACCGAGCCTCAAGTAAAAACAGTTGAAACTGCTGAATTAGTTACTAAAAAAGAAATTGCAGATGATGCAAAACTAGCAAAAGCAGAATTTAATATCGAAGGAATGACTTGTGCAGTTGGATGTGCAAAA
>CAZIMW010000050.1:0-16402 GCA_964540425.1 uncultured Flavobacterium sp. | reverse complement strand
CTGTTGCTATATCGCCACAAGAAATTGCTATTGCATCTACACATAAATCGTTGTCAACAGGAGCGGCACCTCCATCTATTGATACCCAAGCATATTGCGTTAAAACTCCTGCATCCATTTGAGTAATTAATGTTGTCATTCCTGTTGCTGTATCTACTGATCTCCATTCCGAATCAAATAACCCAACATTAAATGCTGTCATAAATACAGTATCGGTTCCTGAATCCCAAGCCATTCCTTGCCCGAAATTAGCATTAAATCCAATAGATCCAATTAAAGTTACTGCTCCTGTACCTAAATCTACAGAATAAAAATTATCATCACTTACGTCATATGTGTAAGCATTTCCTACTCCATCAATTGCTAATCCAATAGGAAAAGGAAGTCCTGTAGCTCCTAAAACAGTAGAAGAAACTCCAGCTATATCAATCAAGTGTAAGTTCGAATCTGCAAAACCATAAAGATCACCACTATTAGGATCAAATTCTGCTGCTGTCCAATCTCCTGGAATATTACCTAATAAAGTATAGGTTCCTGAAGCTACATCAAGGCTGTAAAAATCTCCTGCATTATCTATCACATACGCTGTAGCTGTATCATTAGGGTCTATAGAACCTGCATTTTCAAAATTTGCTATTGGAGAAGCTCCAATAACAGTCACTACAGATCCATCTGTTGGATCAAAAGTACCAAATTCGACAGTTGCATTCATTGAACAATATGCCACAGATGGACCGCCACCACCACCGCCAGCAACATCCCCTATAATATTCATGACATATGAATTTGAAAATCCAAAATCATTTAAATCTGTAGGAACATTAGCTCCACAATCTGCTGCTAAAATCCAAGAAACTCCTGTTTGTCCATCTAAGTTTGCTCCAACAAAAAATGAGGTTACGCTGTCTCCTAGGATTGATAATTCATAAATCAAATTTTCTCCTGCGGGAATTGTAGCAGAAACAGGTACAGACACAACAGTTCCTGCATCGCCAGGTGTTCCGTTATAAGTGGCAGTACCTTGTAACGTTAAAGTTCCTCCTGGAAATGCCCCTGGTGCAGCTGAATAAATGTTAACTGTAATATCAAAATTGTTATCGATTGTTTCAATCCCAAATTCTGCATTTGTTACATCAAAATCACCTACAATGCCAAAATCATCATCCAAATCAAAATCTCTAAAAAAGCTATTATCATTTGCAATACCACCTGTATTACAAGTAATACCAGTTCCAACTTCTATAGTTTGAGTATTACTATGTGTTATAGTAACAGCATTTACAGAATAGTTATTTGGATAAGCAGTTCGAGTTACTATTTCTGTCGCCTCATTTTGTATTCTAAGACCATTTGAGTTTGGATTAGTATATGAAGAACCTAGTATTGACCTAGATACGTTAGTTGAATTAAACGTAACTTTTTTCTTACTTATAAAGTGATTTTTAAGTAATAACTGTTCAGATTGAGAAAAATATTCTGAAATATCTCCAGAAACATCTCCAACTTGTTCTAATTTTTCCAACAACACCTCAATAGACCTTGTAGCTGTTGATTGTTGCGAATTATTTATTATTTCCTGTTGGCTAAACCCAACAGCAGCAATAAACAATACAATTAATAATGTAATTTTTTTCATAATTTTTATAAAATTTTATAGTTAATAATCTTTAAAAATACAAATTAATTAGCAAGCTAACTAGTAAATACAAAAAAAAGCCACCCCGAATAAACGAGATGGCTTAAAATATTTATAGTAAGAAGTCTTATTTCTTAATTACCTTATAAGAAGCTGTTACACCATTAACGGTAGCTTTCATAATATAAGTTCCTTGTGCAAGATTTGCAACATTAATTTGTGAACTTGTAGCATCTATATTTTGATCGATCACTTTTTGACCTAAAATATTGTATATAGATACATTCTCAATTAATTCTTGTGAATTTATATTGATAACATCAGTTGATGGATTTGGATAAAAACTAAATCCTTCAATAACATTATCTGCTATTGATAATAAATCACAGTCAAAAGAGATGTCCGTAACTCCTCCTGTATTCACAACAAATATATAATATACTTGATCCGCAACTACATCTATAGTTGTAGTTGTTCCAGGTAAACATTGGTTATCAAAATGATCAACTAATGTTAAGTCTGCTTCTGTAGCATTCTCATCTGCTGCCGTGTAAAAAGTAACATGACTTAATCCTGATGGACTATCGATTGTAGCGGTAATTGTACCATCACCAGCTGGGGTAATGTTATACCACACTCCAGTTGCTCCATCAATATTACATCCTGCTGGATTTCCACTCTCCAAAGTCGCTGCTGGCATTGCTACCCCAGGATCTGTAAATGGACAGTCAGTAATAGTAATTGAGTTAGCAATATCATCGTTTGGTGGTGGAACTGGCGTACAGTTTACATCAAATGTAAAATTACCAGTAGCTCCTCCAAATGAATGTACCAATACATAGTAAGTACTTACTCCATCACTTTGGAATGAAACTTCTGATTGTAATCCACAAGTATCATCATTTCCATCAACACATGTTAATGGTGGTGCTCCACAATCTCCTGTAAATACAGACATTTTTGTATCAAAATTTGCTGTACCATTTCCAGAACACATGGTTAAAGTAATATCTGATACCAATCCACTTGTATCGGTAAATGTGTACCAAACACCAGGTGAAGTTATTGTTGCAGCACCACAATCTACAGCTACACCCGTATCTATGGTTGCATCAATGGTTGTTCCTGTAACTGATTCACCACAAGAAACTGCAATTGCTCCTGTACATTCATCATTTGCTGGTGCTGGTGGCACTAGCATACAACTTACTTCTAAGCTATATACTCCTGAACCTGATGCAAATCCTTCTATCATTACATAGTAAGTTGATGTACCGTCTGATGTAAAAGTAAGCTCAGATTGTAATCCACAAAAATCATCGTTAACGGCAATCTCTGTTCCTCCACAAGCATCAAATACTCTTAATAAAGAATCATAACCTGTTCCTCCATCACATAGTGAAAAAGTTACAAACTCTGGAGTTCCTGTTCCTGTAAACGAATACCACTCGTCTGGTGCAGGATTTCCGCCTGTATCTGTATTGTCTGAAGTATCTCCTGTTGCTATATCGCCACAAGAAATTGCTATTGCATCTACACATAAATCGTTGTCTGCTCCACCGCCAATTGGGTTACATTCTCCACTATAATTATAAATTAACTCCTGAATTGGATCAACAATAGACCAAGTGCCTACACTGCTGTCAATTTGAGCAAAAGCAAAGCCTTCTACAGGAGTATCGTTAGTAAATTCCCAAAAAACTGTTGCTTGGTTTGTTGCCGTACCCATGCTAATTTCTATCCAATAAGTAGTATCTGACCCCATATCACCGCTAAAAGTAAAAGGAGTTAAAGACATTGATGTTACATATTGATTTGCAACTGGATTAACCCAAGGAGCAGAACTAAGAATCGTCGGGACTACAGTTTCTGTTCCAATCATTGTTCCTGGCAAACCTGCATTATCCTCATAATAAACAATAGTTGCCGTAGTTGGAGGGTCTGCAGGAGCAAAAGTTAAAAAAGTAGCTTCAATAGTGTCTATTATAAAATCTTCTCCAGCTGTTACTACTATATCTGTGGCTGATTTAAAATCTGAATCTACAGACGAACCACTGCCTCCTACTTGAGTAGAAAAAGGATGCTCTTGAGAACAAGCAGCACCACCGCCACCACCGCCGCCAGAAACAACATTAACTATGGCATTCCATCCTGGGTTAGAAACTACACCTGTGGCAAAAAACTCAACGGTTATTGCTCCTGAAGGTGTAGAAAAAATAGTAGAACCATGAGAGGCTATCATATCTGCAAGTGTTATATCTCCGTCATTCATTCCTCCTGGAGAATTATCAAATAATAATATACCTGATGTATCTACGCCATCATATATACGTGTAAAATCAAAATTTGCGAATACTTCGTATTCTAAAAATTCTAATTCTGTTACTCCAGCTAATGTAGTTATGGTAAAACAAGCACAATTTGGATAATCTGCCCCTGGTCCTCCTGGATCAAAAAAGTTGTCTCCTACATCTGGTGTAAATGTTTCTGTAGCTCCAGCTATAGGAATAATATCTACCATAGAAGATCTGCTTTGAGCAGATGATTGAGCTAAAGTCGGACTATTCGCTACGCCATTTGCTTGTCTGTTTTGCTCCATTTGAGCATATTGATCCAATTCTCTTTGATTATCTTCGTTAGAGATAGCAATATTTTCAACAACATTTGTGTTAAAAACAGCTGGGGTACTCTCTCCAGAAAAAATAATGGATTTTGCTGACACGTTTGTTTGCTGGCTAAAACCAATAGCGCAAACAAACATTGCAATCAATAATGTAAATTTTTTCATAATTTTATATAGTTTATTTTAGTTAATAAGTCTGTAAAAGTACAAAAAAAAAGATTATTCAAATAAAAAATACCTGTCTTTTATACAAAAACCAGGCATTGCTCAATTTTATTGAAAATATCACCCAATTTAAGATAACTTAATTATTTACTCCTTCATAAATGTATCCATGATTTCATTACTAACTCCCATATTAGAGAACCCTCCATCGTTATAAAGGTTTTGCAATGTTACTCTTTTTGTCAAATCGCTAAACATGGCAATGGTATAATTTGCACAATCTATTGCTGTTGCGTTTCCTAATGGCGACATTTTTTCTGCATAAGCAATAAAACCGTCAAAACCTTTTACTCCTTGTCCTGCAGTTGTAGGTGTTGGAGATTGGGAGATTGTATTAACGCGTACTTTTTTATCTTTTCCGAAGAAATAACCAAAGCTTCGTGCGATAGATTCTAAATAGGCTTTGTTATCTGCCATATCGTTATAGTCTGGAAATACTCGTTGTGAAGCCATATAAGTTAATGCCACAATACTTCCCCACTCATTCATCGCATCTTTTTGATACAATACTTGCATTACTTTATGAAAGGATACCGCCGAAACATCCCAACCTTTATGGGTGAAATTGTAGTTTTGATTGGTATAATGATTCCCTTTTCTTACATTTACAGACATCCCTATTGAATGTAAAACAAAATCTAACTTACCGCCTAAAATTTGGGTCGCTTTATCAACTAGATTTTCTAAATCTTCTACGCTAGTTGCATCTGCTGCTATAATTTCGGAGTTTGTTATTTTTGCTAATTCTTTTATCTGCCCCATTCGCATAGCAATAGGCGCATTACTTAACACAAAACTACCTCCTTCTTCGTGTACTTTTAATGCTGTTTGCCAAGCTATTGAATGCTTATCTAATGCTCCAAAAATAATTCCTCTTTTTCCTTTTAATAAATTATATGACATGGTTAATTTTGTTTGTTTATTATATTAGTTGGTAAATATACATTTTAATTCAATAATTCTATTGCTTGTGCAATAGCTGTTTTTGTATGGTTCTTGCCACCAATCATTTCAGCTAATTCGTTAATTCGTTCTTTATTATTAAGCACATGTAATTTTGTTATGGTGGTATTATTAATTATTTCTTTATGAATTTTAATATGATGATCGCCCTTCGCAGCAACTTGGGGTAAATGTGTTATACAAAATAGCTGCATAGTTGCACTCATTTCTTTAAGTATGGAAGCCATTTTATAAGATATTTCTCCAGAAACACCAGCATCTATCTCATCAAAAATTAATGTTGGTAATTTTTTATATTGTGCCAAGACCGCTTTTATTGACAACATTAATCTGCTTAATTCTCCACCAGAAGCAACTTTTTTAATGGTTCCGAAAGGCATTCCTTTGTTTGCCGTAAATAGTAATTGAAGTACATCGGTTCCGTTTTTTCTGAATTTTTCTGAAGTTGAAAAATCAAATTTAAAGTCAGCATCTGGCAATCCTAATTCCGATAAATATTTTTTTAACCTTTCTTTTAATACAGGAATAATTTTTATTCGTTTTTCATGAATAACACTTGCAACAAGCAACACGTCTGACTCTAATTTTTCTTGTTGACTTTTGAGTTGTTTTATTTTTTCGTCAAGATTGTTTGTTGTCTCAATTTTTGAAGCCAAACTGGATTGAATTTCTAATAACTCTTCAACGGTACCAACCGAATGTTTTTGTTGAAGATTGTATAATACTTGAAGTTTTTGATTTACCTCAGCCAATAACAACGGATCAACCTCAATAGTAGATATTATATTTTCAATTTCTTCAGAAACATCTTCCAGCTCAATAACAACACTGTCTAGTCTTTTCCAAATTTCCTCATACTTAGCAGAATATTGTCTCAATCCCCCTGCCGTGATTAACCTCGCTTCTTTAAGGGTTTCAAGGGAGCCAATTTTATCTGAAGAAAGCAGACTACTAATTTGCGATAATAATTCTTGTATTGCTCCAGAGTTATTTAATATCTGGTTGGTTTCTTCTAAGGATTCTTGATTTAATTTTTCTAAATTCTCTTCTATCAATTCTTCGTATAAAAAAGCATTATAATCTAGTTCCTTTACTGCAGATTCTTTTTTATAAATTAAATCACTTATGGTTTCTGAAACTTCGTTATAACTATTTAATTTACTTTGGTATTTTTTAATTATTTCAGAATTTTCGACTAAAGCATCTATTATTTCTAACTGAAATGTTTCAGAAAACAATTCTACAGTATCGTGTTGACTATGAATATCTATTAAATAGGGAGCTAAATTTTGAAGTTGCTGAAGTGTAACTGGCGTGTCATTAACAAAAGCTCTTGATTTTCCAGAAGGCAATAATTCTCTCCTTATTATTGAATGAGCATCGTAGTCTAAATTATTTTTATCAAAAATATTTTTAGTGTTCGCATCTGTAAACTTAAATTCGCCTTCAATAATACATTTTTTAGAAAAATTCCGCACACTTTTTAAATCGGCTCTTTTTCCTAATAATAAAGACAAAGCACCTAATAAAATCGACTTACCCGCTCCAGTTTCGCCTGTGATTATGGTTAATCCATCGCTAAAATCTACAGAAATATCATCTATAAGAGCGTAATTTTTTATGGAAAGTTTAGTTATCACAAAGGCAATTTATTAAAATTTATCCTAGAAAATAATCGCCAAATAAAATTAATATTTAATTTCAGCCCAGTTACTCCTTTTTGCGGGGGCCATTCGGTTTAAATTATTAATTAGTTCAGTAATATCTACTGCTGGACCATCACTAAAAATATTTTGAATTTCATCGGATTTTGCATCAAAAAAAGTACGAAGTATAAATGAATTTGGTCTTCTATCGTTAATAGTTTTCAAAATTCCGATAGATTTTACAATTCCTAATTTCGCTTCTCTTTGTTGGCTGTGCATTAAATCTAATCCGTTTCGATGATATTCATACATTGCCGTATGAAATTCTTTATAAACTTGCGAAATTAATGCATCATTAAAACGAAATCTGGATTGATTACCATCAGAAGATTTCCAACCTCTAGAACCACTTGACGCAGCGGTATTTACAATTTGTCTTGCGATATCAAAATATTGTTCTCCTCCATTTAACTCAAAAGTATCGGCATCTAAACCTATAATTGTGTAAATATGAAAGGCAATTACTGAAATAAGGTTAGAAGTAAAGTTATTAATATTAAAATTTAAAGGCTCAAACTCGTTATAAACAAAATTAAATTGACGATCATTAAAATTATATACTGGACTGCTATAACTTGACTGAAAAACAGGTCTTGATGATTGGATCTGTATAGTTGCCGAAAAAATGTTAGAGTCAAATTCTGTTACTATAATAGACATATTACAATCTATACGTTCTTGATTTTTATAATCTTTTTCTGTCCATTTGGTCGTATTAATAAAATCTAACAATTGAGATTCTAGTGTTCTAAACACTTGTAAATTTGGCTGCCCTGTTTGATCTGCATTAATAGTAACTGTGCAATTTAATTCTTGTGCATTGCTAAAAATACTAATAAAAAAAAATGAAACAAAAATTAAATATCTAGTCATGTAATTGGTTTATAATATATTGTAAAATATCATTTGCTACTGTTGTCTTAGGCTTAACCTTAAAAGCAGTTATTTTATTGTCTTTTGAAATTAAAGTAACTTTATTTGTGTCTGTTTTAAAGCCAGCTCCTTTATCATTAAGCGAATTTAAGACAATTAAATCTAAATTCTTTTTTTTCAGTTTTGTTTTTGCATTTTCTAGTTCGTTTTCTGTTTCTAATGCAAAACCTACCAAATATTTATCACCTTTAATTAAACCCAAAGATGCTAGTATATCTTTGGTCTTTTCTAGTGTAATTGTCAAGGCAGTTTCTTTCTTTTTTATTTTTTGTAAAGCAACTTCAGTGGGTGTAAAATCTGCAACAGCAGCACTTAATATAGCTATATCGCAATTTTCATATTCTTGATGAACCGCATTGTACATTTCTTCGGCAGTGGTAACACTAATTATTTTAATGGCATTATTTTTTAATTTTAAATGAACTGGTCCTGAAACCAATACAACCTCAGCTCCTAGACCGGAAGCAACTTCGGCAATAGCGTACCCCATTTTTCCACTAGAGTGATTTCCTATAAAACGAACAGGGTCTATCGCTTCATAAGTTGGTCCAGCTGTAATTAATATTTTCTTTCCTTTTAACGGAAGTTTATTAAGTATATCTTTTTCAATAAACGAAACAATTTCTTCGGGTTCTGCCATTCTCCCTTGACCAATTAATCCACTTGCTAATTCACCATAAGCTGCTGGAATTTGAATATTTTTAAAACTGTTTAATTTCTCAAAAGACTGAAGCGTTGTTGGATGCTTATACATATCCAAATCCATCGCTGGCGCATAATAAACAGGACATTTTGCGGAAAAGTAAACTGCCAAAAGCAAGTTGTCGCAAGTACCATTTGACATTTTAGACATCGTATTTGCAGTAGCTGGTGCTATTAGAATTAAGTCTGCCCAAAGGGCTAACTCTACATGGTTATTCCATTGGGCATTTTCATTATCTTCATTTGTAAATAAGGAATACACCTCATTTTTAGAAAGTGTAGAAAGTGTTAAGGCAGTGACAAATTCTTTTGAAGAAGGTGTCATCACAACTTTTACATTAGCTCCTTTTTTTACAAATTGACGTACTAAATAAGTAGATTTATAAGCAGCAATTCCGGCAGTAACTCCAAGAACTATATTTTTACCACTTAAAACCGACATTTTCTAGTTTTCTAATTCTTCGTCCTGTGTATTTCTATAATAGATTCTATCTTCTAACCATTCTTGAACAGCAATTGCATGTGGTTTCGGTAATTTCTCGTAGAATTTTGAAACTTCAATTTGTTCTTTGTTTTCAAAAATTTCTTCTAAGCTATCATTATACGTAGCAAATTCATCCAGCTTTTCAAGTAATTCTTTTTTTATGTCTCCATTAATCTGAACTGCTCTTTTTGAAATAATTGAAATTGCTTCATAAATATTATTAGTAGGTGCATCTACTAAATTTTTATCTATGGTTGCTGTATTAGATGGTGCTGCGCTATTTTTTAAATCTCTCATAATATATTTATTAACTCGAAGTTTCTGTTTTTATTTTTAATAATCTTTTATCTATATCTATCATAATCTCATCAGCATCGGTCATTAAATCGGTACTACTGAAATACTTAACAAAACTTTCGTAATATTCTTCAGCATCGTTTAACCGTTTGTTTACTTTTGAAGGCACACTACGCAAAGCCAATCTATACGAAGCCTCTAGCCTTCCATAAAAGGCATCTTTTCTATAAATAGAGCCTGGAAAATCACTAATAAAATTATCAAACGACGCTATTGCCGATTTAAAATCTGATATTTTATTATATTGTTTTGCAATTTCGATTGCCTTTTTCTCTAACTTTTCTGTAAGAATTTTTACTTTTTTATTAGCATCTACTCTATATTCTGAATTCGGATAAATATCAATAAAATTCTGCAATTTCTCCAACCCTGTGTAGGTATCTTTTTGATCCAATGAATATATTGGTGACAATTCGTAATAGCTAGTTGCAGATTTATAAGATGCTAACTCTACACTATCACTCTTGGGGTATGAAATAGCAAAACGTTCAAACTGGTAGCCCGCCAAATAATAATCTTCCAAGTTAAAATAAGTGTTTGCATACATATACATTAACTTTTCAGCTTGAGGTTTCCCTCTGTAAACAGGAACAATTTGTTCCATTAATTTTAATGCTTTCTTATATTTTCCTTGATGATATAAATTTTCTGCATAGGCAAATTTCATCCCAGCATCAGGATTTTTCAATATCTTTTGGTATTCACCACAAGACATAAAAAACACAACAATAAATATTAGTAATAAACTGGTTCTCATGTGTTTAAACTTCATTTTTTTTACAGTAACATATGTGTTTGTTAACTTCCTCTCCAGTAGGTTTTTGTTTGACAAAAATAGTAACGTGCTAGTTTATATATTTAAAAAACATCGTGCAAAAGTAATCAATTTAACGGTATAACAAAAACTTATTATGCTGCTAAAATAGGCTTAGTATTATGGGTAAACAGTAGCTTTTTGAAAAATTTAACTTGAAACAAATTTATTGAGTTAATAATTTTGAACAAATTGGTCTATTTTGCAACGCAATTCGTCATTTATTCTAACCAAAGGCAAACGCACCGTATCTCCACAAATTTTCTTTTTATTGAACACTGCTTTAATTCCTGCTGGGTTTCCTTCTGCAAAGATATAATCGATTGCTGGAGCTAATTTATAATGAATTTTATAGGCTTCCTCTACTTTTTTATTTAATCCTAACTTTACCATTTCTGAAAACTCCTTAGGAAATCCCTCCCCTATCACTGAAATCACTCCTGACCCACCTGCTAACACCATCGGTAATGTAATCATGTCATCTCCAGAAATCACTAAAAAATCTTTCGGACAACCAGCAATTAACTTCATCGCTTGCACCATATCTCCTGCAGCTTCTTTTATTGCAACAATATTTTTAAAATCATTTGCCAACCTTATAACAGTTTCTGGTGCTATATTTGAAGCTGTTCTTCCAGGAACATTATATACAATTATTGGAGTATCTGAAGCTTTAGAAATTGCAGCGAAATGCTGATAAATCCCTTCTTGTGTAGGTTTATTATAATAGGGTGAAACCGATAAAACTGCAGTAAAACTAGATAAATCTGTTGTATTAATTTCTTCTACAACAGCAGCGGTATTGTTTCCTCCAATTCCTAAAACCAGGGGCAATCTTCCTTCATTCACCTCAACAATAGTATTTATAACTAATTGTTTTTCTTCTTTTGAAAGTGTAGCACTTTCTGCAGTGGTTCCTAAAATCACCAAATAATCTATACCATTGTCAATATTGTAATTAACAACGTTTTTTAATCCTTCTACATCTATCGAAAAATCTTCTTTAAATGGCGTAATCAACGCAACTCCTGTTCCTATTAGTTTTTTCATACTTGTGCTAAATTCATTTCAGTGTCTCTCCTCGCGAATGCGGCCCCGATATTTCGGGATTTTTAATTAACTTATCTTATTCAAAACACGTAAATATTTTATTAATTCACGTTTAAAATCATTAGTTTTTAAAGGATCTACGTCTATTATTAAATCTGAAATCCGGCTATCAACTCCTTTAAAGCCAACTTTAAATTTAGCTTTGCTCTTTGTCATCATCAAATCCAAGTAATTATTTTTTCCTCGATAAAAACCAACTAAAACATCAAATGGCACATCTAAAAATTCATTTGCATTCTGATTTTGAATGATTCCTTTCCAAGAAAACTCTTTATTATTAATCTGATTTTGTCTCAAAGAAGGTAATTTCTTTTTCACCTCCATAAACGTAAAAACCGTTACATCCTTGTCTTTTAAGCCCATTTCTTTCGAAACTTCAAAAAGTTTTTCAAAATCTTTAAATAGGTCTTCATCCACCAAATACCCCATCGTTACTGCCGAATCGTTTAAGTTAGAGGTATCTCTGTTTTTTAGATACAACGCTATCTTCTTCTGTATTCTTTTTTTCTGAAGTATCTTTAACATTCGTCTTTTAAAAATCTTTGCAAAAATACATTTTTAGCTTTTATTTTCATTCAATTAAGAAATCATTCCTAAAAAATCATCTTCTGTAATTATTGGCACTCCCAATTCTTCGGCTTTCGTTCTTTTACTTGGCCCCATTTTATCTCCTGCTACTATATAATTGGTCTTTTTTGAAATAGAACTCGATACTTTTCCGCCGTTTTGCTCAATGAGTTGTTTTAATTCGTTTCTGGAAACTTTATAAAACACTCCTGAAACAACAAATATATTCCCTTCTAGTTTGTTGGTTTGACCAGCCAATTCTTCTTCTGAGATTTCTAATTGCACTCCAAAAAATATTAATTTCTGAATAGTATTTCTATTTTCTTCGGAAAAAAAGAATTCGATAACACTTTTTGCAATCACATCACCAATTTCATCTACATTAATTAATTGCTCTTCGGAAGCGTTTGCCAAAGCATCAATATTTTTATAATGCTTTGCTAATTTCTTTGCAACCGTTTCGCCAACATATCGAATTCCTAAAGCAAATAACACTCTTTCAAAAGGAATTTGTTTTGACGCCTCCACTCCTGAAATTAAATTTTCGGCACTTTTTTCTGCCATTCGTTCTAAAGGAAGAATCTGAGCTATTGTCAATTCGTATAAATCTGCATAATTGGTAATCAATTCATTTTCTACTAAAAGAGCTACCGTTTCAGAACCCAATCCATCAATATTCATCGCCTTTCGAGAAATAAAATGCTGAATCCTTCCAATAATCTGTGGCGTACAACCATCGGCATTCGGACAAAAATGTTTAGCATCTCCTTCTTGCCGCACCAACTCAGTTTGACATTCAGGACACTGCGTAATATATTGAGTTGCTGTTGAATTAGAAGGTCTTTTCTCTAAATCAACTCCCACAATCTTTGGAATAATTTCCCCTCCTTTTTCTACAAATACGGTATCTCCAACTCGTATATCTAATTTTTCAATTTGATCTGCATTGTGTAAGGATGCACGTTTTACAATGGTTCCTGCCAATTCCACAGCTTCTAAATTTGCTACTGGCGTAATTGCTCCTGTACGTCCAACTTGGTAAGTAATTTCATTTAAAACGGTCGAAACCTGCTCGGCTTTAAATTTATAAGCAATCGCCCAACGTGGAGTTTTTGCGGTATATCCCAACTCTTCTTGCTGAAACAAACTATTTACTTTTATCACCACGCCATCGGTTTCATAAGGTAAATCGTGACGATGAATATCCCAATATTCAATAAATTTAAATACTTCTGAAATGCTTTTTGCTAATTTGGCAATTTCAGGAACTTTAAAGCCCCAATTTCTTGCCTTTTCAAGACTTTCAAATTGGGTTTCAATAGGAAGTTTTTCTCCAACAATATTATACAATAAACAATCTAAGGGTCGTTTAGCAACCTCGCTACTGTCTTGTAATTTCAAACTTCCTGAAGCGGTATTCCTAGGGTTTCTGTAAGGCTCCTCTCCTGCTTCAATTCGCTTTTCATTCATTTTATTAAAACCTTCAAACGGAAGAACAATCTCTCCTCGAATATCAAATCTTGAAGGGTAATTTCCTTTTAATTTTAAAGGAACTGAGTTAATGGTTTTTATATTGATCGTCACCTCATCGCCCTGATAACCATCGCCTCTAGTTACAGCTCTTAATAACGAGCCATTTTCATAAGTAAGACTGATTGAAGCACCGTCGTATTTAAGTTCACAGGTATATTCTAGATCACCATCCACCAATTTTTTTATTCGCGTTTCCCAATCTTCCAAATCTTCTTTTGAATAAGAATTCGCCAAGGAATACATTCGGTAATCGTGCTTAACCGTATTAAAATTTTTGGTAATCTCACCACCTACACGTACGGTAGGCGAATTGGCATCGTAAAACTCGGGATGTGCTTCTTCTAATTTTTGAAGCTCTTTTAGTTTTATATCAAAATCATAATCTGAAATCGTTGCGTTATCCAACACATAATAATTGTAATTATGCTTCCGAAGCTCTTGCCGAAGTTGATTGATTTGTTCTGCTACATTCATAAAACAAATATAATAAATGAAAGCTAGTAGGGTATATAAAGCCTAAAGGTTTGTTGTGAAATTATAAACAAAAACTGTTCATTCCTTTTTTGTAAAGTCTTATGGTTTTTTTTATACTTAAGTAGTGTTGTCCGATTAAAAATCACTCACAGTCAACAATATCAAGCTTTAATAAGGGCATTAAGACAGTACACCTTGCTATTCACATTTTCGAATCAGGATGTTATTAATCAAAATAACAAACAAAAACCAGACTGTTTATCAATTAGTTACAATTTGTCTTGGGTCTTATAGCAAATCGATCTTATCTCTTTTGTCGGACAGTAATAATACTTAAGCCCAATTAAATTTTAAAAGTTATTTATAATTTAAAAATAGTTTAACTTCGCTCCTTCAAAAAGTAAATTGCTAAACTACACTACATATATTCACCCTAAAAACACTCAATGGGTTACTTTTATCCACGGAGCTGGAGGAAGTTCCTCAATTTGGCACAAACAACTTCGGGCTTTTAAAGCTGAATACAATATAATAGTACTTGATTTAAGAGGTCATGGAAAAAGCAATATAGCCCTTAAAGATATCGTAAACCCAAAATATACTTTTGATGTAATTACGGCTGACATCATAGAATTAATCGATTATTTAAAAGTTGAAAAATCTCACTTTATCGGTATTTCCTTAGGAACAATACTCATAAGAAATCTTGCTGAAAAGCACCCAAATCGTGTAGAAAGTATGATATTGGCAGGAGCAATAATGAAATTAAATTTCAGGTCTCAATTATTAATAAAATTAGGAGATACATTTAAGTCGGTAGTTCCTTATATGTTATTATATAAGTTTTTTGCATTTATAATAATGCCTCGTAAAAACCACAAACAATCTCGGATGTTATTTGTTCGAGAGGCTAAAAAACTATGTCAAAAAGAATTTATTCGCTGGTTTAAACTAACATCAGAAATTAGCCCTTTATTACGTGTTTTTAGAGAAAACGATATTAATATTCCTACTTTGTATATGATGGGTGAAGAAGACCATTTATTTCTTCCATCTATTCAGAAATTAGCAAAAGAGCATGTTTCGTCCCAAGTATTTGTTGTTTCAAACTGTGGTCATGTGGTAAATGTGGAACAGCCTCTTATTTTTAACACTAAATCAATTCAGTATTTAGGTGGTTTGCGTTAATTTATTATCAAAATATTAAAACCTACTAGATTTTAAAAACCTAGTAGGTTTTATAAATATTTAATTATTAATCATTAATAAAAACTTTCCGAACCAAAGCAGCAGTAACCGCTCCTGCAATTGGTGCAACAATAAACAACCAAAGTTGACTTAATGCGATTCCGCCAGCAAACAACGCAGGTCCTAAGCTACGTGCTGGATTTACCGAAGTTCCCGTGATTGGAATCAATACCAAATGAATCAACACCAACGAAAGACCAATTGCCAAGCCAGCCATTTGTGGTGATGCTGCTTTTGCAGTCGTTCCAAAAATAACCATTAAGAATAAAAATGTAAAAACAAATTCTGCTATAAACGCAGCTTGCATATCGTAAGCTCCTCCATATCCTGCTCCCCAACCGTTTGAACCTAAAGCCCATTCTCCCATAGAGAATCCTGCAGATCCTGTTGCTAGCAAACACAAAATTCCTGCTGCTGCTACTGCCCCTACACATTGAAACACTACGTATCCTACTGTATCTTTCACTGACAACTTACCTGCTGCTAACATCCCGATAGAAATTGCGGGATTAATATGACATCCAGAAATTGGACCAATAGTATAAGCCATTACGACAACGGCTAAACCAAAGGCTAATGAAATCCCTAGCAATCCAATTCCTACTGGACCACCTGATGTTACACCAGCTATAACGGCTGCTCCGCAACCAAATAAAACTAAAGCAAAAGTCCCTAAGGCCTCTGCAAAATACTTTTTTGTTGAACTCATAATTTAAAATTTTTATAGTTAATTAGGTCTCAATATAAGAAGTTTAATAGAAATAGCACACAAATGTTAAAAAGAAGATGACAAAAGTTGATAAATACCACTTTGACCCCGCTTAGTGACCTCAATTTGAATTTTATAATAAAAAACATTCTAAGATTGCTTCACGAAAACATTGCAAGAACGCAAAATGGACTAACAGCCTACTGACACTTCGATACGTTCCGATAAAAAAAATCGGAACACTCAGTGTCCCACTAACTAACTAACTAACTAACTAACTAACTAACTAACTAACTAACTAACTAACTAACTAACTAA
>CAZIMW010000049.1:223-16425 GCA_964540425.1 uncultured Flavobacterium sp. | reverse complement strand
CTTATAACGTTCTATAATATTCCCTTCTGCTTGTAAAAAATACATGTAATTATCCCCTGCTGGATCTTCTAAATCTGCAAAGCTTGGAAATTGCGCAGCTTCTTCTGTATCATTTAATCCATCATACCCAATATCTTGATTGGTTCGCTCTTCTCCTTCTGTATCAAAAACATAAATTAACGACTGGCTTGTTGGAACTTTTCCGTAGGCTGTAGGAATTGTATTGTCTATACTTCCGTCTTCTGGTAGTCCATTTTCATATTGCTTTCTTCCATCTTTTAATACATCCTCAGAAATGTTTCCAAGATTAAAAGTCAACGTTCCTCCACTATTACCAGCTGTTTCATCATAAATAAATGGATCCATAAGCCAAAATTCTATAAACTCAACATTTGAGCGTTCAAAATCTGTTGTAGTTAATTGTCTTATTATACCTCCGTAATTTGAAGCAGGGTTTAATAATGGGCTACCTCCTATTGCATCAGGGGAATAGTTATATTCTCCTCTTTCTTCAGGATTGTAATTTAAATCTAAGGTAAATAATGCTTGTGTTTGCCCTTGTATAATATCTTGATTTGGAAATATTTCATCTCTAAAAACACGTCTTGTAAATGGCGAAGAAATATCCTCTATTGTAATTCCATCTGGTCTTTGAGAACTGTAAAAAATGGGGTCAATGGTGTGCCAAGTTAATTTTGCTCTTTTATAGTTTGACACCAAATTACCATTTCCTAATTCTCCTCCATAACCTATAGGCGAGCTAGATAAAAACCAAGTCTGAGGTGATCTTATATCGGTTCTTGTTTGTGCTGCTTCAAAATCGTCTATATAGGATGTTGTTTTTCCGTTAAGATCAGAAACTTTAGGAGCTCCTGGTAATAAATATGCAAATTCACCCCTTACAGATATATTTGACTCTACATCGGTATCTATATTTGGAAGCTTATTTACCAATCGTGTTAAAAAAGGAACTTCTGTAGAATAGTTAGCATTAATTCCGAACATTGTATTGTTTACAGGCTCAGAACTAAATGAAGATTTTTGAGTAAGAGGGCGTTCATTCATATTCAAATAAGTGGCTCCCATTTGAAATTTTTCGCTGAATAAATGCTCTACATTAATTCCTGTAAATCGTTTTGTTTGTTGACCAAACAAAGTGTTGTTTTCGGTAGTTACAGATATCGGTGTATTTGAATTTAACAATGATGGGTCTAATATTTGAACACGCCCTAATTGATAATTAACGGTATAATCTACTCCTTCAACTAAAACTCTACCTCCCGCTGTTACTGTAACCGAACCTTGAGGTATATTAAATGCTCCTATTGGAATTCCGTCTGCTCCTGTAGATTTATAAGTTCCTTTTAATTGAAATTTATTTTTATCACTATCCCGTTGTTCTGCTTGAATTTTGGTAGAAGAATAAAGAGTTTTAAATACATATTTGTTTTGATTGGCATTATATGTTGCCGGAATATCATAATCTTCTGATGGATTAGAAGTATCTTCTAATTTATTAAATAGGTAGTCACCAAAAGGCTCTACTTTAGTGAAAATTATACGCCCATTTTGAGTATCGACTGTAATGCCTGGTAAAAAATCGAAAAAACCATCACCTTCCTGCTGTGGATCCCCATTAAAATTTAATTGATCTAAACTAAAAACTCTCAATAAAGGAGTGTTATCAACATCTTCGGGTAAGTTTGTTGCAGGAAACTCTGGACTTCCTGGGGCTGCTACTATAAAATTTTGAGGAGTTGGGTCTGTATATAATATATTAAGGTTAAACCCTTCTCTTTCTAATTGAAATGCTCCTAAAGGATATATATTTTTCATCATAATATCCCATATTGGTTCTTCAACATTGGTAATATTACTTTTTAATAATTTTACTACTAAATTTTGTGAAATTCCTACAATTGGTTCTTCTGGCTCTTGTCCTGGTATTGTTCCTCCAGAAGCTTCTACGCCGTCTGTTGAAAATTCTCCTACTTGATACACTCTTCCATTAACTGTGTACTGAAATGCAACAGCTAATACTTCGTCATTATTTAAACGTTGATTTAACGAGATATAACCCAATTGTGTATCTAACTGATATTCATTAAACTGTAATTTTCGAGCATTTTCAAGGGTTGCATAGTCAAGTCCATCTCGAACCGAAATTCCAAATCCAGATTGAACTGTAGCAACATCTCTAATGGCTGGATTTAAAATTGAAGATTCAGATCCATCGATTCCAAATGGATTAAAATCGTTATTTCCATTGTCTGGATATGCTCTTGGAGAAGTATTAATAAATCCTCCTGGAGAAAAAGGTAAACCGATATTGTTTGGATTTGACTCCCCAATATCCTGAATTGCAACAATATTCCGAACATCTTGTATGTTTGCTGTTCGGTTTGTTATCCATACTTCTGTTCTAGTTATTTGAACGTTTGTATTTATAAAAGGGTATTGAGAAAGTACTTTGTCGTAATTCTCTTTAAAGTAATGCGATAAGAAAAAGTGTCTATTTTCGTCATAATCTAAAGCAAATATTTCGAAATTTGTTACCGTTGCTCCACCCTCTGCCACAACGGTTCTTGTTTCAGATTGTTGTTCAGAAAACACACCTGTTATTGTTGTTTTCCCAAATTGCAATTCTGTTTTTACTCCAAATAAACTTTGTGCTCCTTGAATTAATGAGCTATTTAAAGGCAAACTTACATTACCTACTTCAATTTTACGAATAATGTCGTCTTCGGTGGGTGTGTATTCTAATTTTATTTGATTTTGAAAATCGAAGGTAGATTGTGTGTCGTAATTTGCTGTAATTTGAAGGCGTTCTCCAATCTTCCCTAACAAACTCAAACTAATTCTTTGGTCAAAATCAAAAGACAAGTTACTTCTATTTCGGGGTGAAAAAGCAGGGTTGTCTTGTTTGGTGTATAACAAACCTAAATCGATTTCAACACTACCTTGTGGGACAATATCAATTGTGTTTCCACCAAAAACAGATTCAAAGAAACCTGAATCCACATAAAAAGTTGGTAGTAAGTTTTTTTGCAACTCTTCAGACCCTTCTTTTCGTCCATCGGCAGCATCAATTTTTTCTTTGAAATAAGCTTTCATTTGCTCATTCAAAATTAAATCTCGATATTCTTCTGGAGTTAAAATTAAAGGATAGGTAATCGTAAAACTTCCTATAATTTTAGTGTAAATATACATTTCAATAATAGGGTCGTAGGTATATAAATCCTGAATACTTGTTGGGTTTGGCAGATCCATTCTCCCCATAGAGGTACCTGTACTTGTAGAATCTTGCGAATATACCGTTGAGACACTCCCTATAATAATACTAAAAACTAATAATAGCTTAAAAAAGCTAACCTTTAAATCGTAATTTTTTAATCCCAATTGTTACAAATTTTTTAGAGCTTGTTTAATGATAATTTCTACAGAAGCATTTGGGTTTTCTTTCACTACTATATCACACACCCTTTCTGCTTGTTTTCTAGCAAATCCTAATGTTTCTAAAGCAGATAACGCTTCATTTTTATTAGTATTGCTTGAAGTAGTTGAAACGTCATCTAAGCCGTAAACTTTTAATATTTTATCTTTTAGGTCTAAAACTACCCGTTGTGCTGTTTTAGATCCAATTCCTTTTACCGATTGTATGGTTGCAATATCGTTTTGCGCTATTGCATCCATTACTTGATTTGGTGATAATGAAGACAGCATCGTTCTAGCAATACTAGCCCCAATCCCAGAAACTGATATTAACAACCTAAATATTTCACGTTCTAACTTACTAGAAAAACCAAATAATGTATGCGAATCTTCTCGTATTTGTAAATGCGTAAAAAGTTTCACGTTTTCCTTTTCAGGAATTTGTGAAAAAGTATGTAATGAAATGTTTATTGAATATCCAACACCATTACAGTCTATGACTATACTTGTTGGGTTTTTTTCAATTAGTTTTCCCTGTATATGGGTAATCATTAGCTAATAAGGTTGATGCTCCAAATATAGTATAATTATTTGCATCTGCAATCCTTGTAAATGCTAAAATATTAGAAGGAATTTAGCATTGTTTCATCTCATATTCATACTTTTCTTTTTGTTGTGCATCAACAACTGCAACTGCAGCAATATTCACCATTTCTTCAACACTTGCACCTAATTGCAATATATGAACTGCTTTCTTCATTCCTAGCATAATAGGCCCAACAGACTCTACTCCGTTTAATTCCTTTAGTAATTTGTAATTACTGTTAGCGGAATCTAAATTTGGAAAGATTAAAGCATTTACTTTTTTACCTGCTAATTTTGAAAACGGAAAAGTTTTTTTAAGCATTTCTGCATTTAACGCAAAGTCTGTCTGAAGCTCACCATCAACCACCGTGTCTGGACAAACTCTATGTAAAAGTTCAACAGCTTCTTTTACTTTTCTTGCTTGTGGATGTTTTGAAGAACCAAAATTTGCATAGGAAACCATTGCTATTACAGGCTTAATGCCAAACATTTTCATGGTGTAATTAGTCATCTGTGCAATGTTTGCTAACTCTTTTGCTGTTGGGTCTATGTTTATGGAGGTATCTGAAATAAATAGCGGTCCTCTTTTGGTCAACATTAAGTTGGTCGTCGCAATTTTATTAACGCCTTCAAACTTCCCAATAGTTTCTAATACAGGTCTTATTACTACAGGATAAGCTCTTGAATATCCCGAAATCATTGCATCTGCATCACCTTCATTTACCATCATAGAGGCAAAATAATTTCGTTCTCGCATTAGTTTTTCAGCGGCATACAACGTAACTCCTTTTCGTTTTCTATGCGACCAATAGATTCTGGCGTATTTAGTTAATATTTCATTTTGATCGTCACTTTTTGGATCTAAAATTTCTACATCTTCATCAAAATCAATCTCTTTCATTAATTCTAGAATAATGTCTTTTCTTCCCAATAAAATCGGGACTCCAATTCCTTCTTCGTGAACAATTTGAGCAGCTTTTAGCACATCTAAATGATCTGCTTCTGCGAAAACAATCCGTTTCGGATTTGTTTTTGCACGGTTAAACAACAACCTTAAAATTTTGTTATCATTACCCATTCTTGCATATAGCTCCTCTTCGTATTTTTTCCAATCGTCAATTGGTTCTTTTGCAACGCCACTTTCTACAGCTGCTTTTGCAACTGCTACAGGAATGGTCGCTATTAATCTAGGATCGAATGGTTTTGGTATTATATAATCTTTTCCGAAGAGTAATTTAGTTTCACCATACGCTATATTTACTTGCTCTGGCACAGGTTCTTTCGCTAATTTTGCAAGTGCATACACCGAAGCCATTTTCATCGCTTCATTAATTTTTGTAGCTCTAACATCTAAAGCTCCTCTAAAAATAAACGGAAAACCTAATACATTATTCACTTGATTAGGATGATCGCTTCTGCCCGTTGCCATAATAATATCCTTTCTAGTTTTAATGGCGAGATCGTATTTAATTTCTGGGTCAGGATTGGCAAGTGCAAATACAATAGGATTATCTGCCATAGTTAATAACATTTCTGGCGATAAAATATTGGCTACTGAAAGTCCAACAAAAACATCTGCATCAATTAATGCCTCTTCAATTGTTCTAATGTCTCTTGAAGTGGCAAATTCAGATTTTTCTTTAGTAAGGCTATCTCTATCTTTTCTAATAATACCTTTGCTATCAAGCATTACAATATTTTCAGATTGTGCACCAATTGCTTTATATAATTTTGTGCAAGATGTTGCTGCGGCTCCAGCACCACTGATAACTATTTTAACGTCTTCTATTTTCTTTTCAGCAATTTCAACAGCATTTAATAGTGCTGCGGTAGAAATTATTGCTGTACCATGTTGATCGTCATGCATTACTGGAATGTCCAACTCATCTTTTAGGCGACATTCAATTTCAAAAGCTTCAGGAGCTTTAATATCTTCTAAATTAATCCCTCCAAAAGTAGGTGCTATGTTTTTTACTGTAGCAATAAACTCATCGATATCGCGAGTACCAATTTCAATATCAAAAACATCGATATCTGCAAATATTTTAAAGAGCAACCCCTTGCCTTCCATTACTGGTTTTGAAGCTTCTGCTCCAATATCTCCCAAGCCTAAAACTGCGGTTCCGTTAGAAATTACTGCAACTAAATTTCCTTTATTAGTGTATTTATAAACTGTATCTGGGTTTTTCTCAATTTCTAAACATGGCACAGCAACTCCAGGAGAATAAGCTAATGACAAGTCTCTTTGGGTTGCATATTTTGTAGTTGGGACTACTTCAACTTTTCCTGGTTTTGGAAATTCATGATAGTCTAAGGCTTGTTTTCGTTTGCTCTGTTTTTTCATAATTCTGAAGTAATTATTACTTAATAAAGTGATTTGCAAAGTTACGGAAGCAGGAAGACAATTTAGTCTTGAAATATTATTATTACTCTTTCTTTAGAAAGTTAATATTCCTAATTAAGCCTGAGTATTTAGTGCGTTTTACAGGGTTTTTTCTAAATATTTCCTGAAATACTTCAACCGTAATTTCTTCCCAATCTTTTTTAGACATGGATAGTAATTCAGGGTTGGGATTAAATAAAGGTTCGTTATGCGATTTACTAAAACGATTCCATGGACATACATCTTGGCAAATATCACAACCAAACATCCAATCGTTGAATTTTCCACTCATTTCTGAAGGGATTTCGTTTTTTAATTCAATCGTAAAATACGAAATACACTTGCTGCCATCTACTACATAAGGTTCGATAATTGCTTGTGTTGGACAAGCATCGATACAAGCCGTACATTGTCCGCAATGATCGGTGGTTTTGTAGTCGTAGTCCAATTCTAAATCAATAATTAATTCAGCAATAAAATAGAAAGAACCGTTTTGTTTGGTAATGAGGTTACTGTGTTTGCCTATCCAACCCAATCCGCTTTTAGCTGCCCAGGCTTTATCTAAAACTGGGGCAGAATCTGTAAATGCTCTACCGTGAACTTCTCCAATTTCTTCTTGAATAAACTGAAGTAATTGCTTTAACTTATCTTTTATTACAAAATGATAATCTTGACCGTAGGCGTATTTAGAAATTTTATAGGAATCCTCTTTTTGTGTTTCTGAAGGAAAATAATTTAATAATAACGAAACCACACTTTTTGAATCTGGAACCAAAAGTCTAGGGTCTAATCGTTTGTCGAAATGGTTTTCCAAGTAACTCATTTCGCCTTGCATATTATTTTTTAAGAAGCTTTCAAACCGTGGGGCTTCTTCTTCTAAAAAATCTGCTTTACTTATACCACAAGATAAAAATCCGAGTCGTTTTGCTTCGGATTTAATGAGGTTGGTATGTTTTGTTTTTGAATTCAGGATGTCTGGTCGAGCGCAGTCGAGACCTACATAATATTAATAACCTCTCGACTGCGCTCGAGGAGGCAATATCAAAACAATCCGCCTTGACTCGATCCTTTTATTCTACCTAAATGTTTATAAGCAGCTTCGGTCACTTCTCGGCCACGAGGAGTTCGCATAATAAATCCTTGTTGGATTAAAAATGGTTCGTACACTTCTTCAATGGTTTCAATACTTTCGCTAACGGCAGTAGCTATTGTAGAAATTCCAACTGGTCCTCCTTTAAACTTATCGATGATGGTTGATAAGATTTTATTATCCATTTCATCCAAACCATGAGCATCTACATTTAATGCTTCTAAAGCATATTTTGCTATTTTAATATCAATTTTTCCATTGCCTTTTATTTGTGCAAAATCACGAACTCTACGTAAAAGTGCATTGGCTATTCTTGGAGTTCCTCTACTTCTTCCTGCGATTTCGATGGCTGCTTCCATAGAAATTGGAACATCTAATATCATAGAACTACGTTGTACGATGGTGGTTAATATTTCGGTTGTGTAATATTGTAATCTGGAAGAAATTCCAAAACGAGCTCGCATTGGTGCCGTTAATAATCCTGAACGCGTGGTTGCTCCAATTAAAGTAAAGGGGTTTAAATTAATTTGTACTGAACGTGCATTAGGTCCCGACTCGATCATTATATCAATTTTATAGTCCTCCATTGCCGAATATAAATATTCTTCTACAATAGGACTTAGTCGATGGATTTCATCTATAAACAGCACATCACGTTCATCCAAATTGGTAAGTAGTCCTGCTAAATCCCCGGGTTTATCTAACACAGGCCCCGAAGTGACTTTAATACCAACCTCCAACTCGTTTGCTAAAATATATGCTAAGGTAGTTTTTCCTAATCCTGGAGGACCGTGAAACAACGTATGGTCTAAAGCTTCTTCCCGTTGGTTTGCGGCTTGAACAAAGATTTTAAGGTTATCGAGTACCTTATCCTGCCCAGAGAAATCTTCAAAAGAGAGTGGGCGTAATTTTTTTTCTACATCTAATTCTTCTGGAGTGAAATTTTCGTCTGTGGGATCTAGGTTTTCGTTCATGTTTAATTCCTGTGCAGACAGGAATCTGCTTTTTATTAAATCTACTTTTCAAATATACGAAGAGATTCTTTATTTGTTATTTTCAACTACTCTTGTTTTTGATAAATTATCGTGCCACATTGAATAGTCTTCATTTAATAATATAGAAACAGATTCTAAAGGAATAAGGAGACTTATTGTTCTAATAATTACCGAAATAAATTTAGATCTATTTTCAGAAAACGTTATTTTTAATTTCATAACCATTTTTCCAAGGGTTCGAGAAAAAAATATTCTAAAATTTATAGGCTCTATGTCAAATATAGTGGGTAATCAAATTTGAGTTTACCACAAGTAAAGTAAATCATATTGATAAAGTTGTTTGTATTTCTATAACCTCTTGCTCTTTTTTTAGCGAGTTGTATTTTAGAATTTAACCCTTCTAATATTCCGTTATTAATTCTACTTTCAATATAATTTACAATACCAGACCAATGCGATCTTAAGTTCAATTAGTAAATGCAACTTTTAGGAGTGTTTATATAACCTTAATATCGTTAAATCCTTCGCTCTTTTTGTAGAGTGAAGCGTAGCGAAACGGAGCAAAAAGAGCGAAGGATTTAGGGCCTTAATTATTTAATCAAAAAGTTGCGTTTATGAGTTGAATTCAGCATATTAAAAAATAAGCTGTTTGTTTTATAGGTTATTTCCAGTTGTTACTCTTTTGCAGTCACCTGAAACTGGAGAATTAGGTCCCTGAGGTTGACATTTTGTACAATACAACCCATTTGGAATGCAACCTCCGCCAGATGAACATGCAGAAGACGTACAAACAGTATTTCCTGTTCTGTATTGGCCATTTTCATCTTTAATTAATTCAATAGTAGAAACTTTATCATTCTCATTATAAAAACGTAAGTACTTATTATTATCTATTGTAATTACCTCTAAGGATAGAGGCTGCAGCTTTAAACCATTTACAGAAACAAATTGCTTAAATGTTTCCATTATTACATCATTAGATACATTTAATTTAAATTCTCCGTCTTTTTCTACACCTATTTTACTATCGGTTAAAATCTTAAAAGTAAAATTTGTTTCTAAATCTACATTGCTTTTATCTTGCTTATCACAAGATAAAATAAGAAGTGCTAATGCGATAAATAATGTTTTAATTGCTTTCATAATTAGTTAATTTTAAGGTAATCTAGGTAAGATAGGCAAACAAAATACAATTAATTTACAATCAACCACTTAAAAAAGCCTCTCGAAAATTCGAAAGGCTTTTTAAATATAATGTAAAATTTTTATTTATTTCATGAGATACCTGCTTTCGCAGGTATTTGTTAATGCGTCAATTCCTCTTCGTTATCTTGAATTGGGTGATTTTGCGGCACAAAATCTTGCCCTGCAATTACGTAATCTGAATCATCTTTATTCATTTTACTATAATCGTATGGCCATCTGTGAACTTCAGGAATTGGACCATCCCAGTTTCCGTGAATGTGTTTTGTTTCAGCAGTCCACTCTAAGGTGGTAGAATTCCAAGGATTCTTTGGTCCTATTTTTCCGAAGAACATCGAGTGTATAAAGTTGTATAAGAACACTAATTGGCCTATTGCTGTAAAAAATGCAAACCAAGTAATCACAACATTGATATCCATTAAATCATCAAAATATGGGAAATTAGAATTGGTATAATATCTTCTTGGTAATCCTGCCATACCGATAAAGTGCATTGGGAAGAAAACTCCGTATGCTCCAATTGCAGTAATCCAGAAGTGAATATATCCTAATTTTTTATTTAACATTCTACCTTCAAACATAATTGGGAACCAGTGATATACACCAGCAAATAATCCATACAATGCAGATATACCCATTACCAAGTGAAAGTGAGCTACCACAAACATGGTGTCGTGAACGTTAATATCTAAAGCACTATCCCCAAGTACAATTCCAGTTAAACCACCACTAATAAAAGTAGAAACAAAACCGATGGAAAATAGCATTCCAGTATTCATTTTAAGATTTCCTTTCCATAGCGTAGTAATCCAGTTAAATGCTTTTACCGCTGAAGGGATTGCAATCAATAAGGTAGTAAATGTAAATACGGATCCTAAGAAAGGATTCATACCCGTTACAAACATATGGTGACCCCAAACAATTGTTGAAAGGAAGGCAATAGAAATTATTGAAGCTATCATCGCTCGATATCCAAAAATAGGCTTACGAGCATTGGTCGCCATAATTTCTGATACTAATCCCATCGCTGGAAGTATAACAATATATACTTCAGGATGTCCTAAGAACCAGAAAAGGTGTTCAAATAGTACGGGTGATCCTCCTTGATTGTGTAATACTTCACCTGCAATATAAATATCTGATAAGAAGAATGAAGTTCCGAAACTTCTATCCATAATCAACATTAATGCAGCTGAAAGTAATACTGGAAATGAAACCACACCAATAATAGCTGTTACAAAGAAAGACCAAATTGTTAATGGAAGTCTTGTCATAGACATTCCTTTGGTTCTTAAATTAAGAACGGTAACTATATAATTTAATGATCCTAATAAAGAAGATGCAATAAAGATTGCCATAGATACTAACCATAGTGTCATTCCTGTTCCAGAGCCTGGAATTGCTTGCGGTAATGCACTTAATGGCGGATAGATAGTCCAACCTGCATTTGCCGGTCCTGCTTCTACAAATAATGATAATAACATAATCAAACTTGATAGAAAAAACATCCAATAGGACAACATGTTTAGGAATCCTGATGCCATATCACGTGCACCAATCTGCAACGGAATTAATAAGTTACTAAATGTACCACTTAGCCCAGCTGTTAATACAAAGAACACCATTATCGTTCCGTGAATAGTTACCAGTGCCAAATATATATTTGGATCCATAACTCCACCTTCAGCCCATTTTCCTAAAAATATTTCGTAAACAGTAAATTGATGATCTGGCCATGCTAGTTGCATTCTAAAAAGCAATGACATTGCGATACCGATAATTCCCATAAACAAACCTGTGATAAGGTATTGCTTAGAAATCATTTTATGATCTTGACTAAAGATGTATTTGGTTACAAATGTCTCTTTATGGTGATGCCCCTGATCATCGTGATTGTTAGCGTGTTCTGACATATCTTCTTAAGCTATTTATTTATTTTTTTAAAGTTTCTACAATAGTTGCTTGTTCAGCTAACCATGCATTATACTCTTCTTCGGTTTCAACAATAATCTTCATTTGCATATTAAAGTGGTTAGCTCCACATATTTTATTACAAAGAAGTAAATAATCGAATTCGTACATTTCTAAAGTTTCATCGCCGTTAATGACTAATTCTATATTTTTTTCTGTTCTAATTTCATTGATGTGAGCTACTTTTGCAATGACATCTTCATTTAAGCGCATATCTTCTGTTGTAGTAATTGGTGTCATACCAAATTGAGTAATCATACCAGGAACACAGTTCATTTGCAATCTAAAATGAGGCATAAACGCTGAGTGTAACACATCTTGTGAACGCATTTTAAACAATACTTTTTTACCTACTGGTAAGTGTAATTCACTTACAACTTTATCATCTTGTGCGTTTGGATCTGACATATCCACCCCTAATTGGTTTACTCCTTCAATTAAACGAACATTAGCATCTCCTAGGGTATTATCATCTCCCGAATAACGTGCTTTCCAAGCAAATTGGTAAGCATATAATTCAATTACAATAGGATTGTCATCTTCATCAACAGACATAATATCTGACCAAGTAAATAATCCATAAATAATTAATGCTGCTAAAACTATTACTGGAATAATGGTCCAAATGAATTCTAATTTATGATTTTCAGCATAAAACAATGCTTTTTTATCCTTATCTCCGCGATATACAAAAGCAAAATAATGTAATAACCATTGTGTTAATATCCCCGTAAAGAATATTAATACCATGGTAATTAACATTAATTGGTCAATTTCTAATCCATGTTCTGAAGCTGCTTCAGGTAATAGAACATCGCCCCATTTCCAGAAACAATATGCAAGTAATCCGTATATAAAAAACACGAACACTAACATTAAATACCCTTGTGTATTGTTATCGCCGTCTGTTGCTAACTCTGAATCTTCTGATTGATTGGGTTTTGACAATTGAAAAACTTTGTTCATTTGCCAAACAGCAACGCCAAAAAGAATGATTACTAAAACTACTAAAAATGCGGTCATCGTTATTTACCTAATTTTTTATTAATAATGAAATTTCTTACTCTCTTCAATAAAAGGGTTCCCTTTTGCTAATAGAGGTGCTTTTGTTAATGCTGTAAAGACAACAAATATAAATAGTCCTAAGAAAAATAAGACTGAACTAATTTCTGGAATTCCAATAAACCAAGAAGTACCTACGGTAGCTGGCATCACCATTACAAATAGATCTACCCAGTGTCCTAAAAGGATAATAACTCCCGCCATTACAACAAACCAATTTACACGTTTGTAGTCGCTATTCATTAATACTAATATTGGGAATACAAAATTCATTACTACCATTCCGAAGAAAGGTAATTTATAATCTTCTATCCTTGTAACGAAATACGTTACCTCTTCAGGAATATTTGCATACCAAATCAACATAAATTGTGAGAACCATAAATACGTCCAGAAAATACTAAATCCGAACATAAATTTCGCTAAATCATGAATATGACTGTCGTTAACAAACTCTAAATATCCTTGCGATTTCAACACCATTGTTACTAATGCAATAGTTGTAATTGCACAAACGATCATTCCTGCAAAAACGTACCATCCGTATAATGTACTAAACCAGTGTGGATCGAAACTCATTAACCAGTCCCAAGACATCACAGATTCTGTATAAATAAAGAATACTAAAAAGGCTGCTGAAACTTTAAAACTTTTCTTGAACCATTTTGCTCTATCTTCAGATTCATCTTGTAATCTTGATAATTTAAGTGAATACTGACGGTAAGCAATCCAGCCTATTAAGAAAATAGCAGCTCTTATTGTTACTCCCCAACTGTTTAACCAACCTGATTTTCCTTGTAATAATTTATCATGAGCAATCACATCTGGGTCTGCCCATACAAATAAATGATTTATATTAAACGCCGAAAGAGCAACTAATATAAACATAATAATTCCTCCTGGAATAAGGTAAGCGGTTATTCCTTCCATTACTCTAAAAAGTACTGGTGACCAACCTGCTTGTGATGCGATTTGAATAGCATAAAAAGCTAAGACTCCTAAGGATATCATAAAAAACAGGAATGATGCAATATATAATGATGACCAAGGTCGGTTTTGCATTTGATGCATTACATGTTCGTAATGAGCTTCGTCATTGTGGGCTGTTTCTTCTGCATGACCTCCATCATGAGTAGCTTCTGCGTCGTGACCTCCATTGTGATCTGATGCCATCATTTCTTTTACTTCCGCAGTAGAACTGGGAGCTGAAAGAAAACCTGTAACAATTCCTAAGGCTCCTATCACCATAAGAATTATTGCAAAAAGTTTTAATTTACTTGGTAGCGTGTACATATCTTTAGCTATTCTCTTTATTCTTTAATTAATGTGTTTCGTGAGAAGTGGTTGTTTCTTCTTCTGAAATTGTTTCTTCTGACATCATTTTTCTTGCTGCCATAATAGAATCTCTTCGAACAGTTGACCATAAAGGCTCACCGTTTAATGTTGATTTTAAATCCATCACGTGCATTGTTATTTGCCAACGATCTTCTTCACTTGTTTGTGAAGCGTGAGAACCCATAGAGTTTAATCCATACATCATCACGTGATAAACATCTCCTTCAGTTATATTTCTTCCTTTATCTGCATAACTAGGTATTCCAAGAAATTTTTCTCTTTTTACCAATTCTCCTTTTCCATCTCCATTTTTACCGTGACAGATTGCACAAAATATATTGTATAATTCTTTTCCTTTTTTAAGGTTTTTATCGGTTAATTCTAACGGAATTTTCAATTCTGATTTTGCTTGTGCTTTACCTTCCATAGTATTTGGATACTCGTAAGGCATCCATCCTCTTGAGATAGTTCCTTCAACAGGCATTAAATTTGCTTGTTGATTTGGCAACAATTCAAAATCGTATTCACCATTTGTTTCTGGACCTATAGCTGTATACATATTTGGCATAAATCTATAGTTTGGTGTTTTGTTATCGAAACAAGAGGTTAGGCTCATTGCAACAACAATAACAATTGCTATGTTTACTAGATTCTTCATATTAATGATCTCCGTCCTTTTCAATTAATTTAACTTCTACAGCACCTGTTGTTTTCATAAACTTTTCAACAGTTTCGGTATTATGTGTTGCGTCAACTTCCATTAAAAAATGGTCATCTGTTGTTCTTACATCAGGATTTTCTGCTTTTTTGAAAGGCCATAATTTACTTCTCATATAAAAAGTAATTACCATTAAGTGGGCTGCAAAAAATATAGTAAGTTCAAACATAATAGGAACAAATGAAGGCATGTTTTCTATATAACTGAAACTTGGTTTTCCTCCAATATCTTGAGGCCAATCTTCAATCATAATAAAATTCATCATCCAAATAGAGATACAAAACCCAATTACTCCATAAATAAATGAAGCAATTGCAATACGTGTATCTGCAAGTCCCATTGCTTTTTCTAGCCCGTGAACTGGAAAAGGCGTATAAATTTCTTCAATATGATAACGCTCGTCACGTACCTTTTTTACGGCTTGTAATAAGATATCATCGTCATTATATAAAGCATGAATAACTTTAGATGCCATAATTATTTGTTTTTATTTTTAGTTGAAAACTCTACTTTATCACCGTAATGTTTAGCATCGTCTCCATGTTCTGCTCTTAATTTTTTATAATTATTCCCAGATGATTTCAAAATAGATTTCACTTCTGCTTGTGCAATTACTGGGAAATTTCTAGCATATAGTAAGAATAATACAAAGAAGAATCCGATGGTTCCTATAAAGGTTCCAATATCTACAAAAGTAGGCTGGAACATGGTCCAAGATGATGGAAGGTAATCTCTGTGTAGTGATGTTACGATAATTACGAAACGTTCAAACCACATTCCAATATTTACTACAATTGATATGATAAAGGAGAACATGATACTTCGCCTCAATTTAGGAAACCACATAAACTGCGGTGAGAATACGTTACAAGTCATCATTGCCCAATATGCCCACCAATAAGGCCCAGTGGCACGATTTAAGAATGCGTACTGTTCGTATTCAACTCCAGAATACCAAGCGATAAATAACTCTGTAATATATGCGACACCTACAATAGATCCCGTAATCATAATTACGATATTCATTAACTCAATATGCTGAACTGTAATATAATCTTCTAAATTTGAAACCTTACGCATTATAATAAGTAAGGTATTTACCATTGCAAATCCTGAGAATACTGCACCCGCAACAAAGTAAGGAGGAAATATCGTGGTATGCCAACCAGGAATCACCGAAGTAGCAAAATCAAACGATACAATAGTGTGTACTGAAAGAACTAATGGTGTTGCAAGACCTGCTAACACTAAAGATACTTCTTCAAAACGTTGCCAATCTTTTGCTCTACCACTCCAACCAAATGATAATATGCTATAAATTCTTTTTGTAAATGGTGTTACTGCTCTATCACGAATCATAGCAAAATCCGGAAGTAAGCCTGTCCACCAGAATACTAATGATACCGAAAGGTACGTTGATATAGCAAA
>CAZIMW010000049.1:0-213 GCA_964540425.1 uncultured Flavobacterium sp. | reverse complement strand
GTAATGGTGAGTTAAAGTTTACCCATAAAGATCCAAATTGATTTGGAATTGGAACTACCCAATACGCTAACCAAGGACGACCCATGTGTATAATTGGGAATAATCCAGCCTGAATTACAGAGAAGATTGTCATTGCTTCCGCAGAACGGTTAATACCCATTCTCCATTTTTGACGGAATAAAAGTAATACGGCTGAAATTAATGTTCCGGCGT
>CAZIMW010000048.1:0-16525 GCA_964540425.1 uncultured Flavobacterium sp. | reverse complement strand
AAAAATTTTAAAATTTAAATAAAAAAAAATATTTTGTTAATTTTTAAAATATATATAATTAATTGTAAAAAATTTTAATTTTTTTATTTTAACAAAATTAAAAAAAAATGAATCCAGCTAGTTGGATTTTTAAGATGTAAAATAATAACCCAATCCTTCAACTTCCACATACCTATAATCACCAGTGTTTTGGTGCCTATTTGGTAGCAACATGCCGAAAGAAGAGTAATCAAATCCTCTGTAATAACAGTATTTATAAGAACGTATGCAATATTAAAATTGCTAAATAATTACCATTTTTGGCAGTTTTCATCTCTTTTTTAAAGAACTTTTTATGCTGTTTTTTTAGTGTTTTTCAGTCCCAAAAATAGAGCTGTAAATGTGCTTCAAGATATTTCTTTTCTTTGGAAAAACAAATTGGTTTTGATATCAACTAACCTGACTCAATACCAATACTACCAACGATTATAATTTTGTAAAAGTTTATACGAATTTATTGATATAGTATCTGATTTTAAAATCAATTCTATTAGTTGTTTTTCTTTATTCTTTCTAAATCTTACTTCAAAGGTGTCTTTAAAAACTTTATTGAAAGTTTTTAAAACTAACATTGTCCTATTATTTTCATTAATTAATTCCCAAGTTGCTTTTCTGTCTTTTTCAAAGTGAGCTGACCTAGGAATAGAGATAACGCCATTATCTCTGAATATCAAAACATTACTGTATAATTGTTCTTTATAGCTTAATCCATCATATTTTAGTTCGTTTATTGCCCATTGACCTTTTAATTTACTATATAATGATTGTTTTTCTTCGACACAAGATGAAACAAACACAATGATAACTAAAGACAGCAAGAAATATTTATTAAGATTTATTCTTTTTTGCTTTAACTCGTGTATTATCTCTTTTTTGCTCATAAACTGGTTTTTGGGCTCCATTAGCTTCTATATCTTTTTTTCTATTATTCAACTCTATACCTTTTAATGTCAACTCATTAAATATTTTTAAACCAATATTAATTAACTCATTATTATATGGTTCTTGAGGATAGTCACTTTCACCAACTCTAATTCCTGTTTCTCCTGTTAGAACCACATTGGCAATTAAAGCTACGTAATATCCATCTTTACCTCTAAATATATCAGGTATGTAATCGTTACCACCAGCATCTTTCATGTTAAGAGCTATTATTATTGCAGGGAGTACTTTTTCTATCATTATATCGTGATGCTCGTTAATTAGTTTTTCATCATGGTTTTTGTATAACCAAGCACCAAAATTTATTGATTCAACAATAAGTGCAGCCAATCCAGCTTTCGGTGATGGAGTATTAGTTATACCAATAGTTCTTGTTTTATATCTACCATCAAAATAGCCATTAGCATTCCTTGGATTTTCTATAGTTATACCTTTTTGTGATGCAATAGATTTTCTAATTGAATTAGAATCAAAAAGCCAATCAGTAAATGAAATATTATTATCTATGTCAGTATAATTTATTTCAAAAGGAGATAGTTTAAAGTCTGCTTTAACTCCAAGATATCTACCATCGTACGTAGAATAAACAGGATGTAATATAGCATCTCTAGTAGCAGCAGAAATATTTTCTTGATTGATAGCTATTATACCAAGGCTTGCTTTAACCCTTGCTTTATCAGGGTCTACATATTCAAGACCTTCCAATTCTATTCCATCAATAACTCTGTTCTCTGCAAAAGCGTAAGGAGAGTTATGTGGATATTGTACAGATAATGGGTCTAAGCTTAAAAATCTGCCTTCTCTACTTCCATACATACGAAATGTAAAATCTAAACTATTCCCCTCACCTTTTATCTCATCGTCCATTTCCTGCCCTTGGAAACCATACCTGTAATCACTAGTGTTTTGGTGGCGGTTAGGTAGCAACATGCCAAAAGCAGAGTAATCAAATCCTCCTTAACAATAATATTTATAAGAACGTATGCAATATTAAAATTGCTAAATAATTACCATTTTTGGCAATTTTCATCTCTTTTTTAAGGGTCTTTCATACTATTTTTTTAGTATTTTTCAACTCAAAAAAAGAGACGGTAATGTGGTTCAGGTACTTTTTACCTTTGAAAAAACAAATAGTTTTTCATGCTAATCTATCATTTTTTTTATCAATTAAATTGAACATTACTCAGGGCAGTAAGCATCTTTTATAAATTTTATTATTTCTATAGATTCAGTTTTACTAGCAGGTTTTATTTCTTTAACCTCATAAACATACATTTTTAAAATTTTAGATTTAGTGTAGTTTTTATCTGTTAATTGACAGCCACTAAACTTTATTTTACCCAAGTAATATTTATTCCTTTTTATTCTCTTTAGGTAATACTCTTTTCTAATCTTATCAATATCTCCTTTGTAATGAAAATATGCTAACTTAAAGTTTTCAGAGCCTGTTTGATAAATAGCTTATTTTCAACACAATCCCGTAAGTGGGACAGGATATTGTAAAATGAGCGTGTAGATAGCACCGCAATAAAAACAGCCTCCTTTTTGTCTATTTTAACTCTAATCTTTGTCCAAGAAAATAAACATCTCTATTCTCTATAATTATTCTTAGGTCTAGACTAATATTAGAAGATATTAACGTGTCGATTTTCATAAAGTAATCGCCAATAAATCGTTCATCATTTGAATAATATATTTTCATTGAGGAATAATCTTTGTTTTCAATGTTAGATAAAGTGAAACTTGCATCTATCCTTCTATCTTTAATAAAAAAATACAATTCATTGGTCTCAAAATCAATATACAGGGCAACCAATTTATATGGATCATTTTTAACAGATTCTTTAAATAAATCTATCTCTTGATAAAACATTTTCTGCATATTCCATTGTTCTATCTGCCGTGGTTTTTTACAACTTATGCTGATAGAAAATATCATTAATATTAAAAAGATATACTTACTATTCATCGCTATGCTTTTCTTTATTTTTCTTCATCTTCTTTCCCGCCAGTTGACTTATTCTCCCATTCTTTTAATTTAATCTCTAAAAGCTCAAGGCTTTTGCCATAGTCTGGATTTGATATTTCTCTATAAATTTTAAGTCCTAATTCTGTAATCTGTTCTCCTTCATTTCCATTACCTCCAAATAAAACAACATTAAATAAATTACTCATAGCATTAACATCAGACCTAACTTCATCAGGTACAAGACCTGGTGTACTTAAAGCGGTTTCTAGATCTCTGTAAACTTTATCGACTACCGCACTATTTCCAGATAAGAAATTACCATTCCAATCTCTATGTTCCCAAGACTTTGTTTGGAGTTCTAATTTAGAATTATCACGTGTCACTATTAATTTATTACTTACATTTTTTGCTTGCACTGCTAAATCAACAAGAAACAAAAGACCAGCAGCACCTGCTTTTACTGTCGGTGCCTTGGAAGTTAGGGTTTGAGAGTTGTTTTCTTTTACTAAAATAAAGCCCCCATATTTGCCATCTGCCTTTCTACGATAAGTGGAGTTTTCCTGATAAGAATTCCTATTATAATTTTCTCTTCGATTTGGTGCTACAGACGGAAGTTGATTGGGAGTGGGGATAATTGAAGCTCTTAAAGCTAAGTCCCCATAGGCTAATCCTTCTGTATTGTAATAGAATAATTGACTATTAGATTTTAATATATTCTTTTTAGATAATTCACTAAAATTTTCTAATTTAATAAATAAGGTACCACTTCTTGCTTCCACCATAGCTTCATCCTTATCAAGATATTCTAACCCCTCTAGTTCTATTCCATCTATAACTCTATTTTCTGCAAAAGCATAAGGAGAGTTATGAGGATATTGTACTGAAAGTGGATCTAAACTCAAGAATCTACCTTCTCTACTTCCATACATTCTAAAAGTAAAATCTAAACTATTCCCCTCGCCTTTTATCTCATCATCCATCTCTTGACCTTGGAACCCATATCTATAATCACTGGTATTAGCGTGTCTGTTAGGTAAAAGCATACCGAAAGGATAGTAATCATTGTATGCTTTTATGTCTGCATTAAAGTAATTTAAAGAGCCTCCTAAAGCTAGTATAGGGATCTTTTTATCGCTTACTACGCTTAATACATTGCCTAAATGATTACTTAATTCGTAACGCTTATCACCAACTTTTCTAAAATAGGTGTAAGTAATTAAATCGTCTGTAAAAATACTTGGAAGCCAGTAATCTTCATTGGCAATAATATTCATTTCTAAATCGCCACTTTTATTAACAGGAAGCCCCGTGCCGTCTGTTAAACTAAAGGAGTTAATTGTATTATACTCTGTTGTTAGTTCATAAACCAACGATCTTACTTGAAAAGAATTACTATATATTCCTCCCAAAGAAGATTTTTTGTTTACATCTATTGTAGTAGGTGGAGTCTCGGTAGTTTCTGTTACCGTATTGTTAATTTTATTATTATTAATTACAACAATTGCTTGTAGTGTTAATGGAGTAAAATTAGTGTCTAACTCTAATTGAAGCCCATTACTAAGCATTTCGGATTCAGAAATACCTTCATCTACCTCTATGGTGACCGTATTAGATTCTATTATGGTAATACTTGAATTTAAAAAGAAAATAGGCTTATAATCTCCTGCAACATTTTTTAAATAAACATCTGCTGTATTTAATCTATTACTATCTATATTGTCTAATGTAACAGTGTTTACAAAAGATAGGCTTGCAACTTTAATTGAATCATTTAATTGTAATGATTCATTTAACTTTAAATCGAAAGATAGATTATAGTTAACAATAGAATGATCTAGTTCTCTTGTTATTGACCCAATTGACCACTCACCATAACGGTTATTTCCTAAATCTAATGCTAATTGGTTTCCTGATTCTTCAGTTTTATTTTCAGTAGAAAAACTATTTACTGGTGCTTCTTCTATTCCCAACCTACTACTACCATATAAATGATGTTCTTTTGTTGCATAGGTTTTATATTTATTGTTTTCATATTGATCTTGGGTTGCTTTTGTTTCAAAAACACTTAATACATTGCCTTGAGCATCTCTGGCATATCTAGTTGTTGTTACGTCGCTGGCAATTCTGTCGATATCAGATTTTGAAATTCTGTTTCCTAATCCATCATATTCAAAGGCGATGATTCGAATAATTTTTTGAAATCCTTCATTGTATTTATTTACTCGTGCTACTTTTCCGTCAACTCTCCAGTCAATTGTTATTAGCTCATCCTTATCCATAATTAGTTGTCCTATTTCGTCATAGGTATAATTATGGGAGCCTTCGTTTTCTTCGAGATAAGGTATGCCTATGGCATCTTCTTGATCGTCTATATCCATAGTGAAATTAGAAGAATTTGCAGAGTCATTTACTAAAGTAAGCTGGTTTTTACCTATTTTATACTTATAGGTAAAATTATCCATTTCGGCAATCGCATTCCCTGTAAAAACGTTTCTCACAAGATCTTGTAAATTTTCATTTCTATCATAACTATAACTAGAAGAGTAACTGCCTTGCCCTGAAGGGGAATCAATTACAGACTTAGAAGTCATTCCCTTAATAGGGTTGCTGAATTCAACTCACAAATGCAACTTCTGAGTTAAACAATAATTTATTCATTACAAATATAGGTGTTTGATTTTAAAAAAAATTAAACGCTTCAAGTCTTATAAGTCGAGATGAAGCAGACACACAATACTGGACACTACCTTTTTTAATAATTAGCCTCACAAATTTGCGCAAATAAATAGTTACACCATTAGCTATAAAAGCAAAAACCCCACTTTAATAAAGTAGGGTTTCAAATTTTAAAAGAATAAATTTTCTCTTATTTATTAGCTTCATATCTTTTAGAAACTTCTTCCCAATTAATTACATTAAAAAATGCGTTTACATAATCAGGTCTTCTGTTTTGGTAGTTTAAATAATAAGCGTGTTCCCAAACGTCTAATCCTAAAATTGGTGTTCCGTTGCAAGTAACTCCAGGCATTAATGGGTTGTCTTGGTTTGGTGTAGAACAAACTTCTACTTTTCCGCCTTTATGTACACAAAGCCAAGCCCATCCTGAGCCAAATTGTGTTTTTGCTGCTGTAGAAAAAGCATTTTTAAACTCTTCAAAATTTCCACAAGCTTCGTTTATTGCTGTAGCTAAATCGCCTGTTGGTTCGCCACCACCGTTTGGTGACATTACTTCCCAAAAAAGACGGTGATTGTAAAACCCGCCACCATTATTTCTAACAGCACCGTTATTCATATCTAAATTTTCTAAAATTGCTTCAATAGATTTTCCTTCTAAATCGGTTCCTTCAATTGCTCCATTTAGGTTATTTGTATATCCTTGATGGTGTTTTCCGTGATGAATTTCCATGGTACGCGCATCAATATGTGGCTCTAACGCATCAAAAGCGTATGGTAAAGCAGGTAATGTAAATGACATAATATTTCTGTTTTATGGATTAATAATTTTGTTTTTCAAAAGTACACAATAATAGGTATAAAATTAAATTTTAAAGAACTACCTTTTTATAGTATGATAGATTATTCTAATATCTGTGTTTGATAGCAGCAAAATAATTATCTTAGCAAAAAGCTTTTTCATTGAATAATTCCACTCCATTTTCAATTTACGATGCCGCTGCAGGAAGCGGAAAAACCTATTCTTTGGTTAAAGAATACTGTAAGATTTTATTGAATGCAAAGGACGATAATTATTACAAATATATACTTGCAATCACCTTTACTAATAAAGCTGTTGCGGAAATGAAACAACGGATTATCGATAATTTAATTTCGTTTGCGGAAGACGATTTTGCAGATAACCCGTCAGATATGGCAAAAGATATCGTTTCGGAAACCGGTTTAAGCCTAGAAGAAATTCAAACCAAGTCGAAAAGAATCATTACTCATTTACTACATAATTATTCTAGTTTTAGTGTAGAAACTATTGATAGTTTTAATCATCGATTAATACGGACTTTTGCAAGAGATTTAAAGCTTTCAGGCTCTTTTGAAGTAAGTTTAGATATTGACAAGTTATTAAACGAAGCAGTAGATTTACTAATCTCTAAAGCAGGAGAAAGCCCCGAAATCACCAAAGTTTTAATAGATTACAGCTTAGAAAAAACCGATGATGATCGATCTTGGGACATCTCAAAGGATATATCGAAAACGGCAAAACTTATTTTTAATGAAAACGATACAGACCATATTAAAAATTTACAAACAAAGAAGCTGGACGATTTTTTAGAATTTAAAAAACGATTGGTAAAAAAACGAAAAGTTTTAACCAAAAATATTATAACTATTGCTTCCGAAACATTGAAATTAATTGAAGAAGCAGGATTGGAGTTTTTAGATTTCAGTTCAGGATATTTACCTAAACATTTTGTAAAATTAGCCAAAGGAGATTTTAAAGTTAATTTGAATACCCAATGGATAAAAAATATTGATGAAAAACCACTTTACTCAGATAAAACATTAAAAAAATCACCAAATAATGCTGCCATTATAGATGAATTAGCTTCTCTGTTTTTAAAAAATTTAAAAGAAACAAAACAATTTATTATTGAAGAGTCTTTACTATCAGCCATCCTAAAAACCATCACGCCACTTTCGGTTATCAATTTGGTAAACAACGAGATTGAAACCATTAAAGAAGAACAAAACATCTTACCCATTTCGGAGTTTAATAAATTGATTAACGCCGAAATAAAAGACCAACCCACTCCTTTTATTTACGAACGTTTGGGCGAAAAGTACCGACATTTTTTTATTGATGAATTTCAAGACACTTCAAAACTTCAATGGAAAAACATAGAGCCTTTAATTAATAATTCAATTTCACAAGAATACCTCGACCGCCAAAAAGGAAGCTTGATGCTGGTAGGCGATGCCAAACAATCTATATATCGTTGGCGTGGAGGTTTGCCAGAACAATTTATAGATTTATGTAATGAAATAAATCCTTTTCCGGTTGAAAAGAAGGTTTTTAATTTACCTACAAATTATCGCTCTCGTCAAGAAATAGTGGAGTTTAATAATGATTTTTTTACATTTGTTTCAAATTATTTAAGCAACCCACAACATAAAGAGTTATATAAAACTGGAAATCAACAAAAACACACCAACAATAAAGGGGGTTATGTGAAAATGGAGTTTATAGATTCTAAAAACAAAGAAGAATCCCACGAAATATATGCAGAAAAAGCGCTTGTAACGATAAAAAATTTATTAGAAAACGGATTTCAAGAAAAAGACATTTGCATATTAACTCGGAATAAAAAAGATGGTATTTCTATAGGCTCTTACCTTCAGGAAAATAAAATTTCTGTAGTATCTTCAGAGACTTTGTTATTGGATCATTCTTCTCTAGTTCAATTTTTAATAAATTGTTTGACCTTTAGTTTGTATCCGAATAACGATGAGGTAAAAATTAATGTTTTAGAATTTCTACACCAATATTTAGCTGTTGAAGAAGAAAAACATAGTTATTTCGTTTGTTTATTAAAAGAAGGTGAGTTTAATAATTATTTAAAAGAAACGTTGGATTTTTCATTTTCCGAAATGCATTCCAAAACAATGTATGATAGCCTAGAATATTGCATACGAAAATTCAATTTAGCAGCTAAAGCAGACGCTTATTTGTTTGGGTTTATGGATATGGTTTTCGAGTATGAATTAACATCCAATTCGAGCAAAATTTCGTTTTTGGAAGAGTGGGAACTTCAGAAAGAAAAAGCGAGTATTCCGGTAAGTGAGCAGATAAATGGCGTGCAATTAATGACTATACATAAAGCAAAAGGATTGGAATTTTCGGTGGTTATTTTTCCCTATGCAGATGTGAAAATTTATTTTGAAAAGTCTCCATCCAATTGGATTAATCTTAAAGACAAGAAACTAGGTTTTGATGAAACACATATAGAAACAGGACTTAACAGTATTAAAGAATTTGGAAAACAAGGTGAAGAAATATACCAAAAACAACGAGAAACCTTGGAACTCGACAACTTAAATTTACTTTACGTAACCCTTACTAGAGCAGTAAAACAGCTATATATATTCACAAATAAACCAACAGCAATCAAAGAGAAAGTTAACACCTTCAATCAATATTTTGGGGAATATTTAAAAAGTAAAAATATTTGGGAAGAAGATAAAATGGTGTATGAGTTTGGATCTTTTCAGAAAAACGACACGAATCAAAAGCCTTCAGATGTAATTTCTATAAGCCCATTTTATTATTCAAGTTCACCTGAGACCCATAATTTAAAGGTAATTTCTAAAGATGCTACACTTTGGGATACAGAGGTTGAAAAAGCAATATTTTCTGGAACGATAGTACACGAAGCAATGGAGAAGGTGATTGCTTTAGACGATATTCCTTCCGTTTTTGAAGCGTTAGATGTAAAAGTAACCCTGACTTTCGAAGAAAAAGAAACCGTAAAAAATACGATCACCGCTATTGTTAATCATCCAGAATTGAATCGTTTTTATAACACATCAGATATAATAAAGGTTGAAAGTAAAATAATTTCAAAAGAAGGAACGATACTTATTCCTGATAGAATAAATATTCATCCAGACAATTCTGTTTCTATAATCGATTACAAAACAGGTGGCTTCAATAAAAAACACGAAAATCAAATAAATGCCTATGGGTTTGCGTTATCAGAAATGAATTATACAGTTTCAGAAAAAATACTAATCTATAGTTCTTCGGAAGGAATTGTGATAAATAAAGTTTAATTTTGTACTCATTCCGAAGTGTCGGAAAAGGAATAAAAAAACAGAAAATGTACGGAAATATAAAAGAGCATTTAGCAAAAGAAATTCAAGTAATAAAGGACAACGGACTTTATAAAAAGGAACGAATTATTACCTCGCCACAAGGAGCGGTGATTAAAATTTCGACAGGAGAAGAAGTTATTAATTTTTGTGCTAATAATTATTTAGGATTGTCTAATAATCCAGAGGTTATTCAAGCAGCAAAAGATGCGATGGACACACATGGTTTTGGAATGTCGTCGGTACGCTTTATTTGCGGAACTCAAGATATTCATAAAGAATTAGAAGAAAAAATTGCTGAATTTTATCAAACCGAAGACACTATATTGTATGCTGCGGCATTTGATGCCAATGGTGGTGTTTTTGAACCTTTATTAACAAAGGAAGATGCGATTATTTCAGACTCTTTAAACCATGCTTCTATAATTGATGGAGTCCGTTTGTGTAAAGCAGCTCGTTATCGCTATGAAAATAGCAATATGGCAGATTTAGAAAAACAATTAATTGCTGCTAATGAAAATGGAGCACGCTTTAAAATAATTGTTACCGATGGCGTGTTCTCTATGGATGGAATCGTAGCTTCTTTAGATAAAATATGTGATTTAGCAGATAAATATGATGCGTTGGTAATGATAGATGAATGTCATGCCACAGGATTTATTGGCGAAACAGGAAGAGGAACCCTTGAAGACAAAGGAGTAATGGGAAGAATAGATATTATTACTGGAACTTTAGGAAAGGCATTAGGAGGTGCCATGGGAGGCTATACTACTGGTAAAAAAGAGATTATTGAAATATTGCGACAACGTTCCAGACCTTACTTGTTTTCCAACTCTTTAGCTCCCGCAATTGTAGGTGCATCTATTAAGGTATTTGAAATGTTGTCAAAAGACACCACTTTGAGAGATAAATTAGAAGAAAACACAAATTATTTTAAAAAAGGAATGAAAAATGCAGGATTCGATATTGTGAATGGAGATTCAGCAATTGTACCTGTTATGTTGTATAATGCAAAGCTGTCGCAAACCATGGCAGATAAATTATTAGCTGAAGGAATTTATGTGATAGGCTTCTTCTTTCCTGTCGTACCAAAGGATAAAGCTAGAATAAGAGTGCAGTTATCAGCAGCACATACCAAAGACCATTTGAACAAAGCAATAGATGCTTTTGTTAAAATTGGAAAAGAATTAAACGTAATTTAAAAGTAAAAGCTTAATTTTAATACTAAAAGCAAGGAATTTCAAAAAATTTTAATAGATTTGTTTTTGTTAATAAATTTTAACAACTTACTTTTGCCATTAATAACACTTAAAAAATTAAACAATTAAATATGAAACATCTAAACATTTTATTGGTAGCTGTACTCTTTATGGTAGGGGTAGGCGTATCTAATGCTCAGGACAAAAACAATCCGTGGGCTATTGAACTTGGTATTAATGCCGTTGACTTTTATCCAGTTGGAGTAAGCGACGATGGAAGATTCCCTGCTTCAACAAAGGGAGATATCTTTGATGAGTATTTTAATGCAAACGATCACTGGAATATTTTACCTTCAGTTTCTGTTCTTAAAGTTGGAAGATACATTAATAACGGATTTACTTTTGCTGCCACAGGAACTATCAATAGAATTGATAAAATCGGAGGAGCAAATGTTGATGATTTAACTTATTATTCTTTAGATGGTGAAATCAAATATAGCTTTAGAGAATTATTAAACGGAAGTTGGTTTGCACCTTACATTGGTATTGGTGGAGGTTACACTTGGGTAGACGAAATTGGTTTTGGAACTGCAAATGGTTTATTTGGAGTTGACTTTTGGGTTGCTGAAAATTTAGCATTTACAGCACAATCTACTTACAAGCAAGCTTTTGAAGATAATTACGGAGCAACACATTTCCAACATTCTTTAGGAATCAAATTTAAATTTGGTGGAAAAGACACTGACGGTGACGGGATCTACGATTACGAAGATGAATGTCCTGAAACTTCAGGTTTACCAGAATTTAATGGTTGTCCTGATACTGACGGTGACGAAATCGAAGATAGAAACGACGAATGTCCTAACACTCCAGGTTTACCAGAATTTAATGGTTGTCCTGATACTGACGGTGACGGAATCCCTGATCACTTAGATGCTTGTCCAACTATTGCTGGTCCTAAAGAATTTAACGGTTGTCCTGATACTGATGGTGACGGAATTACTGATCCAAACGATGAATGTCCTACTGTTCCAGGTCCAAAAGAAAATAAAGGATGTCCATGGTCAGATAGAGATGGTGATAGTGTACCAGACAAAGACGATTTATGTCCAGACCTTCCAGGTACTGTTGCTAACAATGGTTGTCCAGAAGTAACGGAAGCTATTAAAAAAGCATTAAACTCTTACGCTAAAACAATCTTGTTTGACACTGGGAAAGCTAAAATTAAAGAGCAATCTGCAGGTGTATTAAATGACATCATTGGTATAATGAAAGAATACCCTAATGCTAAGTTTGAAATACAAGGACATACTGATAGTGTTGGTCGTGATACTTCTAATATGACATTATCTCACAATAGAGCTGAGTCTGTTTTAAATTACTTAGAGTCTCACGGAATCCCTGATGGTAGATTAACATATAAAGGATATGGTGAAGAAAGACCTCTTGACACAAACAAAACAAAAGCAGGAAGAGCAAACAATCGTAGAGTTGAAATTTCTCTTATCAAGAAATAGTATTATTATAAATAAATAATATTTTTTAAGAAAACGTCCCGATATTATCGGGACGTTTTTTATTTTTATACAATGCAAACATTCCTTGAAGAAACCCTTTCTAAAGTAAAAAACAAATATGAAGACCTTTCTTCATTAACTTTTATTTTACCTAGTAAAAGAGCTTGTGGCTTTTTACTTAACCTAATTAAACAAACAACAAATCAAACCGTTTTTGCTCCTAAAATAATAAGTATAGAGGAGTTTATAGAAGAAATTTCAGGGCTTCAAATTATTAATAGTACAGAATTACTTTTTAAAAGCTACAACATCTATTTAAACACTGCTACCGACCTTGAAAAGGATAGTTTTGATGTGTATTCAACTTGGGCCAATACTTTGTTGAATGATTTTAGTGAAATAGATCGGCATCTAATTCCGCCAAAAGCTTTTTTTACTTATTTAAGTGATATTCAAGATATGAATCACTGGTATGTACAGGAAAAAAAAACAGCTTTGGTAACCAACTACTTAAAATTCTGGAACAGTCTTTTTGAATTTTATAAAAGCTTAAAAATAGATTTGCTAAAAAATAACCAAGCATATCAAGGGTTGGTCTATCGAGAAGCAGCAGAAAACATAGAGCATTATAAATTAAATAACGGAAATAAAAAACATATATTTATTGGCTTTAACGCATTAAACAAAGCTGAACAAACTATTTTTCAAGAATTATTAGAGTCTAAAAAAACTTCTATCTATTGGGATTTAGATCAATATTTCTATTTAAATAAAAAACACAGTGCCTCCTATTTTGTAAGGGATTATTTTTTGAATTGGCAAGCATTAGAAAACAAAACCCCAGAAACAGTAGCAAATAATTATAAAAACGAAAAATATATAACCATAATTGAAGCTCAAAAAAATATTGGTCAGGTTAAATATATTGCCGAAAAACTCTCCAAAAGCACTAATGAAGTGTTAAATAAAACCGCCATTGTTTTGGCAGATGAAAATTTATTACATCCGTTATTACAATCGCTTCCAGATAATATTCAGAATGTAAACATTACCATGGGAGTTTCATTAAAATCTTTCCCTTTAGTAATATTTTTTAACCAGTTATTGACACTTCATTTTCATTCTAGTACTAGCTTTTATTACAAACAGGTACTAGCGATTTTAAATCACCCTGTCGCTTCAAAATTACTTAAAGACAATACGGAGATTATCAAGAATATTTCAAAAGATAACCTAACGCATATCACACTTTTAAATTTATTAGAATTCAGTGATGATACCGATAAAGAAGTTATGGAATATTTGTTTTCAGACTGGAATGAAAACAGCACAAATTCTATAAAAGTCTGCCAAACAATTCTATTAAAACTAAAGGAAAACAAAACCAGTAATATTATAGAAAAAGTGGTAATTTATCAACTACATCAATCGTTTAATAGTATTGAAAATTTAAACACAAAGTTTGAATATTTAAAAAGTATAAAGACGGTTTATAGCTTGTTTACCGAAGATATTGCGATGGCTACCATTAATTTTAAAGGAGATGCTTATAACGGTTTACAAATTATGGGAGTCTTAGAGTCTCGTGTTTTAGATTTTGAAAATGTATTAATTACCTCGGTGAATGAAGGTGTTTTTCCTTCTGGAAAATCAAACAATTCATTTATTACTTACGATTTAAAACAACAATATAAATTGCCAACCTACACCGAAAAAGACGCTATTTATACCTATCATTTTTATAGATTATTACACCGTGCAAAAAACATAACACTGCTTTATAATAATTTCTCGGATGGATTAAGCACGGGCGAAAAGAGTCGATTTATCTCTCAAATTGAATATGAAAAACTTCCAAAACATACAATTGTAAAAAGTATATTAAGCCCAAAAATCTCTGTAATTCATTCCAAATTAAAATCCGTTACAAAAACAGACGAGGTAATTAATAGAATAAAAGAAATTGCTAATAATGGATTTTCTCCATCTGCTTTGACCTCTTATATGCGAAATCCAATGGATTTTTATTATAAGAAAATACTCAAAATAAAAGAAGCCGAAGAAGTTGAAGAAACCGTAGCAGCAAATACTTTAGGAACCATTGTTCATGATGTCTTAGAGGCTTTTTACAAGCCCTTAGAAGGTGAATATTTAACGATTGAAGCATTGGGAAAGATGAAAATTTCCATTACCTCAGAAGTAAACAGTCAATTTATCAATTCCTTTTTAGGTGGCGATTATTCCAAAGGAAAAAATCTCATCATTTTTGAAGTTGCCAAACGGTTTGTTGAAAATTTTATAAATTTTGAAATTTCAGAATTAAAAAAAGGAAACAAAATAAAAATTCTTCAAGTTGAAAGTAATTTAAACGTTTGTCTTAATATACCAGAATTAGATTTTCCTGTTAAAATTCACGGAAAGGTAGATCGTATAGATGAATTTAACGGCACTCTTAGAATAATAGACTACAAATCTGGAAAAGTAGATTTAAGCGATTTAAACATAATAATTTGGGGCGATGTTACCACCGATTATAAGTATAGTAAAATAATTCAGGTGCTGGCTTACGCACTTATGATATACAATGACAAACCCTTTGAAAATGCTGAAGCAGGAATAATTTCGTTTAAAAATTTAGGAGGAGGGTTTTTAAATTTTGCAAAAAAAGAAAAACCTGGTAAAAGTCCGAGAAACACAATTATTACAAAGGATGTTTTAGATGAATACAGTATTCAGCTTAAAAAATTAATCATAGAAATTTGTAATAAAGAAATTCCGTTTACCGAAAAAGAAGTGTGAAATGATTACAAAAAAAACCTTCAATTACTAAGAAAAAACAAAAAGACCATCGTGTTCGATGTGTGTTATAAAGAAACAAATTCACCAAAACCAGTCGTGATATTCTGCCACGGTTATAAGGGCTATAAAGATTGGGGTGCATGGAATTTGGTTGCCGAAAAATTCGCTTTGGAAGGCTTTTTATTTTTAAAATTTAATTTTTCACATAATGGAGGAACGGTTGATAACCCAATAGATTTCCCAGATTTGGAAGCCTTTTCAGAAAACAATTTAAGTAAGGAGTTGGACGACTTAGAAGATATTATAAATAGAGTTTCCTCTTCAGATTTCTTTAAACCCGAAATCGATTCAAGCAATATTACTCTTATTGCTCATAGTCGATCATAGTCTTCAAATATTGATTTTTTAGGAATGTATTGCCTTACTAATTTATTGGTATATTCACTTAATCCTCTTTCCCAAGATGAGTATGGATGTGCAAAAAAGAATGCTGTTAATAATTTTCTTGATATTTTCTTATGACTTGCAAATTCAGTTCCGTTATCGCTTGTAATAGAGTGAATAAAAGCTTTATAAGGCAACAACATTTGGATAACTATTTTAGCAAGTTGTTCAGCATTTTTACCAAAAGGCAATTTTTCCATTAAGAAAAAAGCAGTAGTTCTTTCCACAATTGTAACAATTGCTCCCTTTCCATCTTTTCCAATTATTAAATCTATTTCCCAATCACCAAAGCGTAATTTATTGTTAATTATATCATCTCTCAGGTCGATTGACACTCTATCTTTAATAGTGTTCTGTTTCCCTGAAACAGGACGTTTCCTGTGTTTTAATTGATGTCGTAAATGTGTATATAAATCACCTCCTTGCCTTTTGTCCTCTCTTATATAAGCATATATTCTTTCGTGGCTCACCATAGGGGGTTTTATGCAATTTACAATACCCAACGATCTGTTCTGGAGACCATTGTTCTTCTACGATTTGATTTCTTACATATTTCTCTATTGATGGCGTAAACTTTCTATTATTTGCAAATCGCTCTTTTCTTTCACCATACAACTCGTGTGCAAAGTCAGGATTATAAGAGCCTTGTTTTTTTGAATTACGTTTTATCTCTCTATAAATAGTTGTTTTATCAACTTTTAATGATTTGGCAATAAAATCTTTTGATTTGCCACAATTTAGATATGCTTTAATTTGATACCTTTGTTCTTTAGTTAAATGCTTCATATTTATTG
>CAZIMW010000047.1:0-16685 GCA_964540425.1 uncultured Flavobacterium sp. | reverse complement strand
TATTCAGTATTCAGTATTCAGTATTCAGTATTCAGTATTCAGTATTCAGTATTCAGTATTCAGTATTCAAATTTAAAAAATATAGTTCAGAAAAAAGCTATTGACAACTACTAATCACCTTTATTTTATTTTCAAGTTCGACTTCAACTTTTAGGGACACTGAGTGTTTCGATATTTTAAATCGAAATATATCGAAGTGTCAAACCACAAAAAAAGCCTCTGATTTCTCAAAGGCTTTATAAAATATATGTGGATACCGTATCAATCCCAATAGTTATTGGGACGGTATTTACTATTACTTCTTAAATTTAGCATATTTAGTTTTGAACTTGTCAATACGACCAGCCGTATCGATAAGTTTTTTCTTACCAGTATAAAACGGGTGAGAGCTTCTTGAAATTTCCAATTTCACTAAAGGATATTCAACACCGTCAACTTCTAGTGTTTCTTTAGTATTTGCTGTAGATTTAGTTAAAAACACATCTTCATTAGACATATCTTTAAATGCTACTAATCTATAATTTTCTGGGTGAATACCTTTTCTCATAATACATTTCCTACGGAAGCAGGAATCTCTTTTAATTAAACTTCAAAAATATAAAAACCACTTTTTGTGATTTCAGTTTGCAAATTTAATGAATTATTAAGAAATCACCATATAAATTTTATTTTTTTTTAGAAGAATATTACACTGTGAACATTCCCTAATTACAAACTTTCGAAAAATTTATTAATTGGTTTTATATTTTCAGTATATCTGTAACGTTTTTATATCTTTGTTTACTAACTAATCAAACTAGTTTACCAATAATGGCTAATCAATAAAACATAAATTATATGGAACAAGAAGAAATTTCATTGAAAAAATCATCCGTTAATTACGGTTTAACTTTAGGAGCAATTTTAGGTGTTACAACTACATTAATATATGTAGTAAGTATGGAAATGCTAACAAAATGGTGGCTTGGTATCATCTTATTTTTGATAGCTATTGCTGTAGGAATCGTATCTGTTGCTAAATCTAAAGATATTCTTGGAGGCTTTATAAGCTTCAAGGAAGCTTTCACTTCTTATTTTATTACAATAGCAATTGGGTTACTTATTAATGTAATTGTTGGTATCTTAATTTTTGTAGTTATTGATCCAGATGCAGCAGTATTTTTACAAGAACAAATTATTGAAATAGCTAGATCTATGATGGAATCCTTTGGTGCACCAGAAGCAGACATTAATACAGCTATTGCTGAAATGGAAAGCACTAATAATTACTCATTTGGTTCTCAATTACAAGCATATGTTACTCAATTAGCCATCTACTCTGTGTTTGGATTATTAATTGCTTTAATTATGAAGAAAAACGATCCCGCATTAGAGTTATAAATGAATTTATCTATCGTCATCCCACTTCTCAACGAAGAAGAATCTATAAAAGAATTACACCATTGGATTGCAAAAGTCATGCAGTCCAATGGTTTTTTATATGAAATTATTTTTATTGATGATGGTAGTACCGATAACTCTTGGAAGATCATTCAAGAATTATCAAACGAAAACCCGGAAGTTAAAGGAATTCGTTTTTTAGGAAACTTCGGAAAATCACAAGCACTTCACGCAGGTTTTTCAAAAGCGGAAGGTGATGTAATTATTACGATGGATGCCGATTTACAAGACAATCCCGAAGAAATCCCTGAGCTTTACAAAATGATTACAGAAGACCATTTCGATTTGGTTTCAGGGTGGAAAAAAGTGCGTTACGATTCTAAAATCGCTAAAAACTTACCTTCAAAACTATTTAATTTTGCTGCTCGAAAAACTTCTGGCGTTCAATTAAACGATTTCAACTGCGGATTAAAAGCCTATAAAAAAGAAGTCATTAAAAACATTGAAGTTACTGGCGAAATGCACCGTTATATTCCCGTACTTGCTAAAAATGCAGGTTTCAGTAATATTGGCGAAAAAGTGGTAAAACATCAAGCCAGAAAATATGGCGAAACAAAATTTGGTATGGAACGATTTGTAAGAGGATTTTTAGATTTAATTACTATTTCGTTTATTTCAAAATTCGGAAAACGTCCGATGCACTTTTTTGGTGCTTGGGGAGCCATTATGTTATTTGTTGGTTTTTGTTTTGCTTTCTATTTAGGAATTGACAAATTATTTTTAAACCCAACAGGAAGGCTTATTACAGAACGTCCTCAATTTTATATATCACTTACTGCTATGATTCTGGGTTCACAATTTTTTGTTGCTGGATTTTTAGGTGAATTGGTTTTGAGAAGTAAAAAAGACTCTGCAAATTATATTATTAAGGAAAGTATTTAGTTTTATTTATTCGTACCCTTCGATACGTTTTCTTTGGAAAACACTCAGGGCACTTAATCAAAGATATTCGAGCAACTAAATCAAAGGTCACTGAGTGCTTCGACGCAGGAGAAGTGTATCGAAGTGATCTGTATCGTAGCAAAAATTCAAGAGAATTCGTGTCCAAAAAAATTCGCGTCTTTGCCCCTTTGCAAGAACCAATAAAACCACTATTTTTACACCCAATAATAATTAATCAGATTTCCGTTTTCACGGAAAAAAAATATGAGATACGTAGATCCCAAGATATTAGATAAAGTAAATGTATGGCTCACCCCTACTTTTGATGAAAAAACCCAAAAAACCATCAAAGACCTAATTGCTTTTGAACCTGAAACCTTAGACGAAAGTTTTTATAAAAATTTGGAATTCGGAACGGGTGGAATGCGTGGAATAATGGGCGTTGGTGATAACCGAATTAATAAATACACCCTCGGAAAAAACACCCAAGGACTTTCTAATTATTTAAAGGAACAGTTTCCTAATCAGTTAATAAAAACTGCGATCGCTTTCGATTGCCGTCACAACAGTAAAGAGTTTGCAAAATTGGTGGCCGATGTTTTTTCTGCCAACGGAATTCAAGTATATTTATTTTCTGAGTTACGTCCAACACCCGAGCTTTCTTTTGCCGTTAGACATTTAAATTGTCAATGCGGAATTGTACTTACAGCCTCTCACAACCCACCAGTATATAATGGTTACAAAGTATATTGGGAAGATGGCGGACAATTAGTACCGCCACAAGACGGAGAAATTATAGCTGAAATTAATAGCCTGAAATATTCAGATATTAAGTTTGAAGCCAATGATAATTTAATCACTTATATAGACACTGAAGTAGATAAAGCTTTTGCTGAAGCCTCTATCAAACACGGAACTTTTACTACATCACAAGAAGCAAAAGACAAGTTAAATATTGTTTTTACTTCTTTACACGGAACATCAATCACAATGATTCCCGATGTTTTAGAGCGAGCAGGTTATAAAAATGTGTCGATTGTTGCAGAACAAGCAGAACCAAATGGAGATTTTCCAACAGTAAAATCACCAAATCCAGAAGAGCCAGAAGCTTTAAAAATGGCAATAGATTTAGCAACCAAAGAACAAGCTGATATTGTTGTTGGTACCGATCCAGATTGTGATCGTTTAGGAGTTGCGGTAAGAAATGATAAAGGCGGTTTTACACTCATTAACGGAAACCAAGCCATGGTTTTAAAATCTCATTTTTTACTAGAACAATGGAAAAAACAAGGAAAACTTAACGGAAAACAATTTATGGCTTCCACCATTGTTTCTACACCTTTGGTTCAAGAAATTGTGGAGACTTTTGGAGTAATTTACAAAGAAGGGCTTACGGGTTTTAAATGGATTGCCAAGATGATTAAAGACTTCCCAGAGTTAGAACATATTGGAGGTGGCGAAGAAAGTTTTGGTTATTTAATAGGCGATTTTGTACGTGATAAAGATGCGGTGACTGCTACCCTTTTGGTATGTGAAATTGCAGCTCAGAAAAAACAAGAAGGCGGAAGTTTACTCACTTATTTAGAAGATATATTCAAGAAATATGGTTACTACCAAGAGCATTTAATTTCAGTAGTAAAGAAAGGGAAACAAGGAGCGGAAGAAATTTCGGCAATGATGAAAAACTTTAGAGAAAACCCTTATTCTGAAATCGCAGGAAGTAAAGTGATAAAACTGGAAGATTACCTAACAAGTAAAGCCAAATATTTTGACAAAGGTACTACTGATACTATTGATATTCCAAAGTCAAATGTACTCATTTATTACACCGAGGATGGCAGTAAAATTGCAATGCGTCCTAGTGGTACCGAGCCAAAAATAAAGTTTTATATTAGCGTGAACACAAAATTGGATAATTCTACTGAAGCAAAAGCAACATTACAATCAAAAATGGATGCTATTATTTCAGTTTTAAAAACCAGTTAACGAAACGAGTAAGTAAATCATTACACCTAAGGAGCCGGTTAAAGACGAACAGTCACGATAGTTTTAAGGATTACCAATAAAAATTAGAATTTAAACACATGAAGTATTTTAAAAAAATAATTAAGTTTGCTGTACCTTATAAAAGGTACGCAATTTTAAACATATTTTTCAATGTATTTTATGCGCTTTTTAGTGCATTATCTTTTATTGCTTTGATACCAATGTTAGATGTTTTATTTGAACAAGATAAAATAAAACCCATTAAAGAACCTTTGTATAAAGGGATTGGAAGTATAAAAGATTATTACAAGGATTACCTTTCCTTTAGAGTACACGAGTTTGCACAAGACGATGTTTCAAAAGCATTGATGCTGGTAATTGTATTGGTAATTGTATTGTTTCTTCTGAAAAATATTTTCAGGTATTTGGCAATGTACGCCATCACATTTTTACGAAACGGTGTATTAAAAGACATTCGAAATGCTCTTTATAAAAAAATAATGAATCTTCCATTATCATTCTTTTCAGAAAAAAGAAAAGGAGATATTTTGGCAAGAGCTGGCGCAGATGTATTGGAGATTCAGCATTCGTTTTTATCGGTTTTAGAATTAATTTTCAGAGAACCACTTACCATTATTTTCACTATTGTTATGATGCTTTTAATAAGTGCAAAACTTACCTTATTTGTGTTTATTTTTATTCCAATTTCAGGAATTATAATTTCAAGTATTGGAAAAAGTTTAAAACGGAAATCAGATTTGGTTCAAAAAGAACAAGGTATTTTTCTTTCTACATTAGAAGAAACTTTAGGAGGTTTAAAAATTATAAAGGGATTTACTGCTGAAAAGCTCTTCGGAAAAAAGTTTAATGATTCTACCCAACGTTTTTTCAATTATTCAAACACTTTATTAAATCGTCAAAACTTAGCATCACCAACTTCGGAGTTTTTAGGAATCACCGTAATTTCTATCCTATTATGGTACGGAGGTAAAATGGTATTGATAGACGGAACTCTTCAAAGCAGTGAGTTTATCGCCTATATGGGACTTGCCTATAATATTTTAACACCTGCAAAAGCGATTAGTAAAGCGAGTTATTCGGTTAAAAGAGGAAATGCCGCTGCAGAGCGTGTTTTAGAAATTTTGGAAACCGAATCGACCATACAAAACGCTCCAAATGCAACTATAAAAACCGATTTTACTTCAGAAATAAATATAAAAAACATCTCATTTAAGTATGAAAATGATTGGGTTTTGAAAGATTTTTCTTTGAAAGTTCCAAAAGGACATACCGTTGCATTAGTTGGTCAAAGTGGTTCTGGAAAAAGCACTATCGCCAATTTAATTACACGTTTTTACGATGTAAACAAAGGGTCTATCAATATAGATGGAGAAAACATAAAGGATATCACTCAAAATTCCCTCCGGAAATTATTAGGGTTGGTAACGCAAGATTCCATATTATTTAATGATTCTGTAAAAGGGAACCTATTAGTAGCCAAGGAAGATGCAAGCGATGAAGAAATAATAGATGCCTTAAAAGTTGCCAATGCCTGGGAATTTGTTGAAACATTGCCAAAAGGAATTGAAACCAATATTGGTGATAGCGGAAACAAATTAAGTGGCGGACAAAAGCAGCGTTTAAGTATAGCTAGAGCGGTTTTAAAGAATCCTCCAATTATGATTTTAGATGAAGCAACCTCAGCCTTAGATACAGAAAGTGAACGATTGGTACAAAATGCTTTAGAAAATATGATGAAGAACAGAACTTCGATCGTAATTGCTCACCGACTTTCTACCATCCAAAAAGCAGATAGTATTGTAGTTTTATCTAAAGGAAAAATTGTAGAACAAGGCAAGCATCAAGAATTATTAGAAAAGAAAGGCGTTTATTATAATCTTGTTAAAATGCAGTCCTTGGCTTAATTTCTATTTACTACGGTTTCTAAATCAAAATACAAATTTTGATTATTTGAAATAAAGCTTAAACTTACCTTACAGGTATAGTTGCTTTATACTCAATACACATAGCTTTTTAGGTTCTTCACTCTTTCTTTTTCCATTTATCACCATTAAAGTTTTAAACCGTAACTAAGGCTATGCTTGAAAATTTTGCCTCGATAAATAAAAAACTAAATTCGTCAAAATTCCTGAAAAGCTAAATTCATTGAGTATATCAACACTTTGTGTGCGGTGTCGTGTATTCCTATAGGATGTTATGTGGTCTTTTATATCTCTATTGGTTTATTCATTTTCTAAGCTTTTTTTTTTACTGGTAAATCTTAAAATTGCATAACCAACAAGACCAGATATTATCGAGCCTACAATAATTCCTATTTTTGCAGAAACTATACTTCTATCACTTCCTGCAAATGCCAAATGGTCTATAAATATAGACATAGTAAACCCTACTCCTGCAATAGCTGCAATACCAAGAACTTGTTTAAAATTCAGCCCTTTTGGAAGCTCGGTAAGTTTTAGTTTTATTCCTACATAAGAGAATAAAGCAACACCTAAAAATTTACCTAAAAATAAACTAATAGCAATATTTCGCATCAAAGAAAAATCATAATTATAGTCTGCACTTATCACAACACCTGCATTGGCAAAAGCAAAAACTGGTAGTATAAAATAGGCAGTCATATTATGTAGCTTGTTCTCCAAATGTTGTAAAGGAGAAATGACTTCAGCTGTTAAATCATCCAAATCATCAATATACATCATTTCACCTTTGGTGAGTAAATGCTTTTCGTCATCATCCGATGTTTTTAAAATTCCATCTGAAATAGTACTTAAATTTGCAGCAAATTCTTTTATGTTGAGTCTTTTATTAATAGGTATTGTAAAAGCTAATAAAACGCCTGCAATAGTTGGATGTATTCCTGATTTTAAGAATAAAACCCATATGATAACAGCCAAAATCAACCCGATTTCCAAATTGTATTTTCGGTATTTATAGAATAATGCTAAGATTGCAATTAAACCAATTCCATATACTAATAACATTATATCTACATTGGAACTGTAAAACGCTGCAATTACTATTACTGCTGCAATATCATCAATAATAGCAAATGCCGTTAAAAAAACTTTTAGACTTAAAGGAACTCTTTTACCTAATAAACTTAATATTGCTAAGGCAAAGGCAATGTCTGTTGCCATAGGTATTCCCCATCCTTTTGAGGTTTCTGGGTTGTCATTTAAAATCAAATATAAAGCTATTGGTACAACCACACCTCCTACAGCAGCGATTAAAGGGAATGTTGCTTTTTTAAATGTATTTATTTCCCCTACTAGCAACTCTCTTTTAAGTTCTAAACCTATTAAGAAAAAGAAAATAGCCATTAAGCCATCATTAATCCAAAGGATTAAAGGTTTTTTAAGTTCAAAATCTTGAAAACTAATTCCAATTTTATATTGTAAAAGCGATTCATAATAAGGAGCATAAGCAGAATTTGCCCAAATTAAAGCTATAATGGTTGTTCCAAAAAGCAGCATTCCTGCTATACTTCCTGTTTTAACAAATTTCTCAAATGGTGTTAGTAGTAAATTTTTTATCATAACTTAGTTTTGTTTTCTTGCAATAATATTACTATTCGCTCTTTTAGGGTTAATCGCTTATATTTTTTTGCTTTCATACAACAAATCTAAGATTATGGTTTGTTGCGTTAAGTTCTTAAATTTTGGGTATCCTGTTCATTTTGAATTCTTATATTTTCAACTATTTTGAAGTCATTTTTTAGAATCAACTACAAACTTATAATCAACTACAAATCTATATATCAGCATCTTACTAATTATATTGATTGGTATAAGGTTTGTAAATTTAGGATAAAAAATAAGAAAACAAAGTGATTTTAATAAAATTAATAAGTTAACCGAATACATTTTAAAATAAACAAGAATTTATTCCATAAAAAAAGAGCGCTTGGGGCTACGCTCTTTTTTTATTAAACTATCATTACTTTGGGGCAAACAATAATAGTTATATTCTATTAACTATGGTTCAAATATATAATGCTTTTTGTTAATACATAAATTAAATATACTTTTTATCTATTTATTATGCTTTTAATCGATTTTATAGAGCGACAAAGTAAATTATTCCTACAAATATAATTACTGAATTAAATGAAATAAAAAAACGGATCTGCCCCCGCGGCGATCCGTTTTATTAGGGATTCTAATACAGTTGGGGCTGATATTTGAAGACCTATCATAACAATTAAATCCAAAGATAGTACTATTTTTCCTACAAAAAAATAATTTTCACTTTTAATCGTATTTAAATTATACTTTATCGTTTTTAATGCGCTATTTTAAAAAAAACACTATAATGAATTAAACCTTTCCCCTTTATTAAAGTCCTATATTTAAACAATTATGTTAGTGATAGAAGAAAAACAATTAGTTTCAGCTTTACAGTCTAAATCTCAAAAAGAACAAGCCTTTAGCAGTTTAGTTAGCAAATACAAAGAACAGCTGTATTGGCATATCCGTAAAATTGTATTAAGCCACGATGATACCGATGATGTGCTTCAAAATACATTTATAAAAATATTTAGAAATATAGATCGATTTCAAGGAGACAGCAAATTATATACTTGGATGTACCGTATTGCCACGAACGAAGCAATAACTTTTATTAACAAAAAAGCAAAACAAAAAAACATTACCATAGAAGAGGTAAAAGATAAAATAATTTCCAATCTTGAAAGTGACGTGTATTTTAACGGAAATGAAATTCAAATACAATTACAAAAAGCCATTGCTACTCTTCCGCAAAAACAACAGTTGGTTTTTAATATGAAATATTTTGAAAATCACACCTATGAAGCTTTATCAGAAATTTTAGAAACTTCGGTTGGAGGTCTTAAAAGCAGCTATCATATTGCCGTTAAAAAAATTACTCAATTTTTAAAAACAAATGAAACCTTTTCATAATAATTAAGTCCTAGAAACAAATGAAAGATAGACAACATACAAAAGGTTTTAATCTTCCAAAAGATTATTTTGAAGAATTTGAAGAACGTTTATTTAGTAAATTAAGCGAAGATATAATCCCTAAAGAATCTGGATTTTCAGTACCTGAAGGATATTTCATTAGCTTTAAAAATAAAATTGAAATAGTTACTAAAAACTTGAATAACGATAAAAAAATAATTTCATTATTTTCAAGAAAAACACTTTTATATGCAGCTTCAATAGCAGCGATTACCATATTGGTTTTTTCAGTATTCAAATCAAACAATTCAATTATAACCATTAATGAAATTGATATTACAAGTATCGAAAACTATATTGAAGATGATAGTTTAGAATATAATAGCCAGGACTTAACAGCCCTATTAAATAAAGAAGACTTTAGTATTCTAATTACCGACAATAAATTTATTTCAGATAATAATATCACAGAATATCTTTTAGAAAACATTGAAGACTCATCAATAATAATCGAATAATAATTTAAAAACAAAAAAAATGAAAAAGTTAGTTTTAGTACTATTAATAGTAAGCACCGCAGTTTTTGCTCAAGGACCAAACAAAGGAGGTAAAGGTCAAAATCACGAAAAAATAAAAGCTTTAAAAACGGCACATATTACTAGTCAATTAGATTTAACCTCAGCCGAAGCAGAAAAATTCTGGCCTATTTATAATGAATTTGATTCAAAATTAATGGAGCTACGAAAAAGCATGAGAACTGAAAATATGGGTAAACTTCATAAAAGTAACATCGATAATTTAACCGATGAAGAAGCAAATATGATGATCGACAAAATGCTAGCAATGAAAACCACGGAATTGGAATATCGCAAAAAACTAACTCAAGATTTACGAGGTGTAATTCCGCCAACAAAGATTATTAAACTTCATAGAGCCGAAGAAAGTTTTAAACGATTGTTATTAGACCGTTTAAAACAAAAAGGAAAAGACAAAGGAAAAGGAAAAGGAAAACCCAATAACAGAAAATAATAAAACTATTAAGACGTTTAAATAAATATTTAGACGTCTTAATTATTTAAAAATAAGTCTTGAAATTTTATTTCTTCCAGAAGCAAATGCTAAGGTGTCATTAACAAATTCAATTGCGTAAAAACCTTCCTTAGAAAGCTCCTTCCAAGAATCTCCTCCATCATTACTATAGGATATACCCGGAGTTCCAACAGCTACAACCCCCCTTCCGTTGGTGCCTGGGATAAATTTTACCGAAGACCGATAACCTGGAGCCTTCCCATTATTTAATAATTCCCAAGTTCTTCCACCATCGTTAGTAATGGCTTTATTACCTTCATTAAATTTTTTATTCTCCCAATCACCTCCAAATATTATTCCTGTATTCTCATTTAAAAAATCTACACTGTAAATTCCAGTCATTGATTTCCCTTGAATAAATGGAGTTTCAAATACCTCCCAAGAATTACCTCTATCTGTAGAATGAAATATTCTTGCTCTCTTCCCTCCGGTAACAATCCATACATTATTTTTGTAAACCGAAATATTCGAGTTACTTGCAGCAAAGGCAGCTTCTCCTTTTTCAACTTTCGGGAGATTTTCGCAAGCGATTTTATTCCAAGTATTTCCACCGTCACGAGTAATTATAATTGACAAACAATCCTCTGTTGGATCTCCCATTGCGATCCCTTCCTTTTCATCCCAAAAAGCGATAGCATCATAAAACACTTTCGCTCCTTTTTCTAAATAAACTTTTTCGATATTAGTTGCCTCATTATCAGCATAACCAATTTTATATAACACTCCTGGGTTTTCAATACTCAAAACAAATACGGCTTCCTTGGTTGCCGAAATTGCTCTAAAATTCAAAAGAGAGTCTTCGTATTTTATGGTAGCTAATTTTGGCGTAAGACCATCTATTAAACCTACTCTCCCATTATTTGCAGCAAACCATACCTTGTCCACGCCAACTGGTTTTATAGCACGAATACTTAAACTATCGGTAAAAACACGTTCTATTTTAACCGAAGAAAATTCTTTTGAAGAATATTGATTACAAGAAATTAATAGTACTGAAATCAATAAAAGAAGAAAAAATCGCATTGTTTATTTTTTTCTCAAAAGTAACAAAACCATCCACCTTAATATAATACCTTTGCAAACTATTTTATAATTTATAAAACGGCATGTTAAAGAGCTTATCATTTAAGAAAACGAATAATTGCGAACAACATGTGACTGATTTATTAAAATAATAAAAGCACATGAAACTACATAGGAATTTAGTATTTGCAACAATTGATTCTCTTCAACTTATATTTAATGAAGGAAAACAAGCAGATAAAGTTTTAAGAAACACTTTAAAAAGAGACAAACGTTGGGGATCTCGCGATCGCGGATTTATTGCTGAAACGACCTACGACATGGTTCGTTGGAAACGTTTGTATGCAAAAATAGCGGATGTAAAAGAGCCTTTTGACAGAACTAATTTATTTAGAATGTTTACCGTTTGGGCTACCTTAAAAGGAATAAAAATACCCGATTGGCCACAGTTTGAAAATACACCTACTCGTAAAATAAAAGGAAAATTTGATGAGCTTTCAAAAATTAGAAAATACAAAGAATCTATTCCAGATTGGATGGATGAATTGGGAGTAAAAGAATTAGGGAAAAAATGGGATAAAGAAATTCACGCCTTAAATAAATTGGCCGATGTTGTTTTACGTGTAAATACTTTAAAAGCTACCAAAGAACAAGTTCAGAAAGCTCTAGAAGAAATAAATGTTGAAACTGAAATGATAAAAGGCTATCCACAAGCATTAAAATTAAAAGAAAGAGCCAATGTATTTATTAGCGATGCCTTTAAAAAAGGATGGTTTGAAGTACAGGATGCTTCCTCACAGAAAGTAGCAAAATTTTTAAACCCAAAACCTGGGAGCCGTGTTGTAGATACGTGTGCTGGTGCAGGTGGAAAAAGCTTACATTTAGCTGCCCTTATGGAAAACAAAGGTCAGGTAATCGCTCTAGATATTTATGAAAGTAAATTAAAAGAATTAAAGCGTAGAGCAAAAAGAAACGGTGCTCACAATATTGAAACTCGAACAATAGACTCTACCAAAGTGATTAAAAAATTATTGGGTAAAGCAGACAAAGTTTTAATTGATGCTCCTTGCTCTGGATTGGGAGTTTTAAAAAGAAACCCCGATTCTAAATGGAAATTACAACCTGAGTTTTTAGAAAACCTAAAAGAAACTCAAAAAGAAATTATTAATTCCTATTCCAGAATGGTAAAACCTGGCGGACAGTTGGTGTATGCTACCTGCTCTATTTTACCTTCAGAAAACGAAAATCAAATAAAAGAATTTTTAAACGGAGAGGCAGGAAAAGATTTTAAATTTGTAAAAGAAGAAAAAATATTTCCTAGTGAATCTGGTTTTGATGGATTTTATATGGCTTTACTTCAAAAAAACGATTAACTAAAATAAGCTGCCCGCTTTATCGGGTAATAAATACTGAAATAAATTCAGCACAAATTATGAAAAAAACTACCCTATTACTTACTGTTTTAATCGTGCAAATTATTTTCGCACAACAACCTTATTATAACGATGTAGATCTAACTTTAACAGGACAGGATTTATATTTAGAATTGCAATCTAAAATAGGAAACGCAAGTAACTCTTTTAATTACGGAGATGTGCGAGATACTATGAAGATTACCGATGAAAACCCTAGCGCTTCAACAGATGTACTGTTAGTTTATGGGTATGATAATACGGGAAGCTGTACAACAGATAGAACTCGTGATAAGGATGATTTTGGCGGTTCTTCATGTGAATACAATAGAGAACATGTTTTTGCAAGATCTAACGCAAATCCATCTATGGGGAGCACCAGTAATAATACTACAGGAATTGGTGCAGATCCACACAACTTAAGACCTAGCGATCAACAAATGAATGGAAACAGGGGGAATAGAAAGTTTGCATCTGGCTCTGGAAATGCAGGGAACGCTGGAAGCAACTGGTATCCTGGTGATGAATTTAAAGGCGATGTTGCAAGAATGATGATGTATATGTACACACGTTACGGAAATCGCTGCTTACCTTCATTAAACGGTTCTAGCGCAACTCAAGGAAGTACTCAAATGTTACAAGTTTATTTAGAATGGAATACTGAAGATCCTGTAAGCGCTTTAGAAGATCAACGTAATCCATATTTAGAAAATGTATATGGAAATAGAAATCCATTTATTGACAATCCTTATTTAGCAACAATAATATGGGGAGGAACGCCGGCTGAAGATCGTTGGGATTTATTTTCGGTTGAAGATAATTTATTCGCAAATTTAGAAATGTACCCTAATCCTGCTTCGGAAGTACTTTGGATTCAAAATTCGACAATCATTAACAACGGAAATATCATTGTTTATGATATACTAGGCAGAGAAGTACTGCAAGATACTATAAACAGTTCTAGGACTTCAATCAATACTTCTTCTTTAACAGAAGGATTGTATTTAGTAAAAATTGTTTCAGAAAACAGTCAGATTATTAAAAAGCTACTCATTCATTAAGCAAAAAAACAAAAGCATAAAAAAAGCGTTTCAATTTTTAAATTGAAACGCTTTTTAATTTTAACTTAGTTTGAATATTATTTCACAATAATTCTTCCAGTTTTAAAGGAAGTAGTTCCTTGTCCACCCATTCTAATAAAGTAAACACCTTCAGACATATTAGACATATCAATATTTAATTTATATGCATTATCTGTTCGTGGAACTCTTTTATTGAATCCAACTTCTTGTCCCAATACATTATATATTGCTAAAAATACACCTCCATCAAATTCAGTTGTCATAATAACTTCAAATTGCTTATTTGGTAGGGTAGTAATTATAAATTCTGAATTACTAATTTCGTAGTCTTCAACTCCTAATATAACAATATTTACTGTGTAATCTTCAGTCTCACCATAGGTTGTTTCCTCACAAGCATCATTCGGTACTGGAGCTTGCCAATTAGTTTTAGCACGCATTCTATGTTCTCCTAATGTAGCACCTGCAGGAATTATTAAATCTACCGTTTCTGTATAATTACCCGCTGCTTGTCCAGGAGCAATTACAAAATTTGGTACTACAACTTCATCACTAGTAAAAGTAAAATCATCATTAAAATCAATCCATACTTTAACATTTTGATCACCATATCCTGTAGTAACAGTTAAACTATTAGTTGATCCCCTGATCTAAATTTGCAAAATGAACTACCTCGACCCAAGGGTACGAGGTATCAAGCGGAAAGGATTTATTTTTAGTTTTATGAAAACCTTAGGTTTTCAAACTTTCCTCTTGACCACCGACGCAAGCGTCGGGGAATTCTTTAGATTAATATTTGTGGATTTGCACCTCCAGCAAGCATCACATCTCTTTCCATAACAAAGCCTTGAGTGGTTTGTCCATTTAGGTTTACAGTCCCGTAATAACCATCATGCCAAACTCCGTAATGTGGATAATCTGGAAAACCTGCTGGAAAAACATAACCCCAAACATTATAAGCTCCTGTAGGATCATTTGTTGCAGAAACTCCTATTGATAAAGAGTTGTTTGCTGCTCCAAATTCACTAACTACCCATCTGTCTGCTAATTGATCGTATTATACAATAGGATCTCCATTATTTGAACCATTACCTAAAAAATCAGATAAACTTACCGGACCTACTAATAAAGTTCCAGTTTTATCAAATATTTTCACTAATGAATTAACACTATGCAAATAGTGATTTGGACCAACTGCCCCCGTTGGATCAGGTGGTAAAAATCCAGATTCATTTTGTGAAACACCAATAAAATTTTGTTCAATTGCGTAACTTGAAATTTTACCTGTTTCAGTTTGTAAATTTTGTATTACTGTCGTAGTAGTATTTTCCTCTTGAACTGTATTAGAATTGTTTGGTATTACTGTAATATTTCTTGGGTCATCAAAATTTTGAGTCATTGTTTGAAAATCTCTTAAAGAAATAGTTAATCCTTTATAGGTTCCAGTAATTATATCCGTAGGCGGATACGTTTGCTGTGCAAAAATTCCACAACTAAATAATACAGCTGTAGCTAAAAGTAAATTTTTTAATTTCATTATTTTTTTAGATAAGCCGCAAGATAATATTTTCTAACTTCTTATAAAACATATTATTTTCACATATTATCAACAAAAAAAGCACAATAATCATTAGACTATTGTGCTTTTGTTAGTATTATTTCAAATAGTTTAAACTATTCGATAATTTAAGTTAAATGAACTTATTTTTTTCCGTCCATTTTATCTTTAAGAGCTTGAAGTGCATCGTTTGCATCACCAAGTGTTGGTTTAGCTTCTGCGGCTTGTGCAGCTTGCTTTTTAACAGCTTGTTTTACAATCTTAGCTTCTTCTTCTTTATGAATTGTCATATGTGAAGCAACTACTTTTTTGAATTCTTTGTTAAACTCAATGATTTCAAATTCTGCTTCTTCACCTTTACCTAATTTAGTTCCGTCTTCTTTTTCTAAATGACGTGTTGGAACAAACGCAGTAATATCTTCATTAAATACGATAGTTGCACCTTTGTCAACTATTTCAGAAATTGATGCAGTATGTTTAGTACCTACTCCAAATTCAGCTTGGTATTTATCCCAAGGATTCTCAGTAGTTTGTTTGTGACCTAAACTTAATTTACGTCCTTCAACATCTAACTCTAATACTACTACTTCTAATTCGTCTCCAATATTACAGAATTCACTTGGATGTTTAATTTTCTTAGTCCAAGATAAGTCACTAATGTAAATTAATCCATCAATTCCTTCTTCCATTTCTACAAAAACACCAAAGTTTGTAAAGTTTCTTACAATACCTTTATGGTTTGAAGCAACTGGGTATTTTTTAGTAATATCTGTCCAAGGGTCTGGAGTAATTTGCTTGATACCTAAAGACATTTTACGTGTCTCACGGTCTAAAGTAAGAATTACTGCTTCAACTTGCTCACCTACTGTTACAAAATCTTGTGCGCTACGTAAATGCGTTGACCAAGACATTTCACTTACGTGAATTAATCCTTCAACACCATCAGTAACTTCAATAAATGCACCGTAATCTGCAATTACAACTACTTTTCCTTTTACTTTATCACCAACTTTTACATCTTCACCTAAGTTTTCCCAAGGATGCTTGCTAAGTTGTTTAAGACCTAATTGAATACGTGATTTGTTTTCATCAAAATCAAGAATTACAACATTTAATTTTTGATCTAATTCAACGATTTCATTTGGATGATTGATACGAGACCAAGAAAGGTCTGTAATATGAACCAATCCGTCAACGCCACCTAAATCAACAAATACACCGTAAGAAGTAATGTTTTTAACAACACCTTCTAATACTTGTCCTTTTTCTA
>CAZIMW010000046.1:0-16766 GCA_964540425.1 uncultured Flavobacterium sp. | reverse complement strand
CAGAATTATGGGAATCTTATCTCATAGACGCTTTAAAGGGTTTAATGAACTTCATATTGAAGGAAGTGAAATAATAAAAAACCTTCCTCATAACAATGTCCTTTTTGTTTCTAATCATCAAACTTATTTTGCTGATGTTGTTTCAATGTTTCATGTTTTTAATGCAAGTTTAAGTGGTAGAACCGACAGTATTAAAAACATTGGGTACATCTGGCATCCAAAATTAAATGTTTATTTTGTTGCAGCAAGAGAAACTATGAAATCTGGATTACTTCCAAAAATAATGGCTTATGCTGGATCAGTAAGTATTGAAAGAACTTGGAGAGCCGAAGGAAAAGAAATAAATCGTCAGGTAAAAATGAGCGATGTTAGTAATATTTCAAAAGCATTGGAAGACGGTTGGTTAATTACATTTCCGCAAGGAACTACCAAACCTTGGCGACCTATAAGAAGAGGAACCGCTCATATTATAAAAAAGAACAAACCTATTGTTGTTCCTATTGTAATTGATGGCTTTAGACGATCATTTGATAAAAAAGGACTTCGTATTAAAAAACGTGGTATCCTTCAATCCTTTATAATTAAAGAGCCTTTAGAGATTGATTATGAAAATGAAAGTGTAGATTCAATAGTTGAAAAACTCCAGTTCGCCATAGAGCAACATCCTTCCTTGTTAAATGTGATTCCTACAGAAGAATTTGCAAAAGAAGAAGAACAAAATAAACAGCGTAAGTGGGAATATTAATCCTCCATTTTTTCTAATTCCTTATAATTACTTTTTAATCGTTTCAGTAAAATTCCGTAAACCAACCAGTAGAAAAGTATAAGCAAGCCTATAACAACTATGCCCACTAATATTTGGGCGATAATAAATATATTTGCAAAACCTTCTTCAGGCACACCTTTGCTAGCAAAATCCATTACATAATATAGTTTACTGCTGTTAGTATAGAAAAATAAATCGATTACAATACTCGATAAAATAAACATGCCCACATTATAATATACAAAATATCGAACCGTTTTTCGAGTTTTTAAAATGCTATTCATTAACATTTTTGTGTTGTCTGTTACCTGAATAGATTTGTAATTTTTATAGAAAAAGAAAATAAAAATCCCAAATACTGAAAAATGAACAATATTACTATAATATAATAGTTGCCCAATTCCCATTTCGTGCATCAATTTAATATTATCCTCGGGAATAATAAAATACAAACTTATCCAGAATAATAATTCTGCAACACTTATTATAAAAATCCATTTTACAATAGACGATGACTTTTTAAGCAGCATCTTGTAAATGTCGTTGTAGCTTATCTTAGGTAGTTCTTGCTCCCTAGATTGCCATTCTTTTTTTAATTTATCTAACTCATCCATAATCTTACGGATTTAAAATTTTACGTAATTTTTCTTTTGCTCGGTTCATTTTTACTCGAGCGTTAACTTCTGTAATTCCTAATGTTTCTGAAATTTCTCGATACGATTTGTCTTCTAAATATAAAAAGACCAATGCCTTATCAATGTCATTTAATTTTTTAACTGCGCCATACATCAACTTTAATTGTTGCTCGATAGTATCATCGTATTCTTCAGCTTTAATCTTAAAACTAACGCCTTCAAAATCTTGAGTACTAATTTGTCGTTTCGATTTACGGTACAAAGTTATTGCCGTGTTTAATGCAACACGATACATCCAAGTACTAAATTTTGAATCGCCTCGAAACTTCGGAAAAGCACGCCATAATTGTATAGTGATTTCCTGAAACAAATCGTTATGCGAATCCTGATCGTTTGTGTACAACCTACAGATTTTATGAGCGATGTTTTGATTTTGTTCTAATTGAGTAACAAAATTATGTTCAAGTTCTTTATTCAATGATGGAAAGTTAATAATAAAGTTAGTATAAATTATATGGTTTTTGTTACAACAGAAATTAAAAAAAAAGTATAGACTTTGAAGCTGTTTTCTGTATTTAAAATATTATTCTATCACAAGATACTAAATTTTACAATTGAGCTTATTGTTTTTACAGTTGAAGGAAATACTTTCTGAAATAATTAATATTTTTTTCAGATTTGTACCAGCAATTTAAACATCTTAAAAATGAAGGCTAGATTTTTGTGTTTCGTTTTACTATTTATAGGAACTACATTGTTGGTGAATTCTCAAAACATTATTACAGGAAAAATAACAGAAGCCAACGGAACTCCAATTTTAGGAGCTAATATTTATTTGGAAGGAACTTACGACGGAACTTCGTCCGATGAAAACGGAAATTTTTCTTTTGAAACTTCCGAAGAAGGAATACAAACATTGGTCGTTTCTTTTCTCTCATTTGAAAATTTCACCATAACAAAACCTGTTTCAGAACTAATAAATCTAACTATAAAATTACGGGAAGATGTTAACTCGTTAGATACGGTTGTAATTTCTGCAGGAACTTTTGAAGCGAGTGATAATAGTAAAGTTTCCGTTTTAAAACCTTTAGATGTAGTTACCACTGCAAGTGCCTTGGGCGATTTTGTAGGAGCATTACAAACTTTACCTGGAACCACAACGGTTGCCGAAGATGGACGGTTGTTTGTAAGGGGAGGAGATGCCGAAGAAACTCAGATATTTATCGACGGTATTAGAGTGTTTACGCCTTATACGCCTACCAACAACAACACACCAACCCGAGGACGATACAGTCCGTTTTTATTCGACGGAATTACTTTTTCAACTGGAGGATATGCAGCAGAATATGGACAAGCATTATCATCGGTTTTGCTATTAAATACTATTGACGAACCTGTTCAGGAAAAGACAGATATTTCAATAATGACAGTAGGTGTAGGGCTTGGTAATACTCAAAAATGGAATAAGTCTTCCTTAAGCATAAATGCTTCTTATATAAACTTAGCGCCATATATTGCATTACTTCCCGACCGAAATGATTGGAAAAAACCTTTTGAAGCTGCTTCGGGAGAAACTGTTTTCCGAAGAAAATTTGAAAATGGATTGTTGAAAGTATATGCTGCTTTTGATGCTACAAATTTTGAATTAAGCCTAGAAGATATAGACCTACCTAATGGAATTGAATACAAGTTAAATAATTATAATTTTTACAGCAATGCAAGTTATAGTGGAGTTTTGCAAAACAATTGGAAAATATTTGGAGGTGTAAGCTATACCTACGCTAATACTAAAATTGGTTTGTTAAATGATGACATTAAAGACCTCGAAAATTCTGTACATTTAAAAATAAAACTTCGCAAACATTTTAGTAGCCGTTTTAAAATGACCTTTGGTGCAGAACAATTTTTAACAGATTTTAATGAAGGTTTTACGAGTGATATAATAAATACTTCTTTAGGTTTTACTAATAATATTAGTGCGGTTTTTTCTGAAACAGATATAATTTTCAGTAAAAAAATTGCTTTAAAAATTGGTTTGCGAGGTGAATACAGTAATTTATTTGAAGAGTTTACACTTTCTCCACGAGTTTCTTTTGCAATGAAAACAGGTAAAAACAGCCAGTTATCTCTAGCTTATGGCGATTTTTACCAGCAACCAATCAATGAGATATTAAAATTTACAACCACGGTTCAAGCTCAAAAAACACAACATTTTATTGCTAATTATCAATACACCGCAAACAATCGGGTTTTTAGAGCAGAAATTTATAGAAAAGAATATAAAAACCTAGTTACTTACGATACTGAGAATCCAATTTTTAGTAGCGATTTTTCAAGTGCTGGTGATGGTTTTGCACAAGGGTTGGATTTGTTTTGGCGCGATAACACAACTTTTGATAATATGGATTATTGGGTAAGTTATTCGTATTTAGATTCTGAACGAGAATATAAAAATTACCCAGTTTCTGCCACCCCTTCTTTTGTAAATACACATAACCTATCGATAGTTGCAAAATATTGGATTGAAGACTGGAAAAGCCAAGTAGGTTTTAGTTATCAGTTTGCTAGTGGTAGAAGTTATACTAACCCAAATATTGAAGGATTTCTTCAGGAAAAAACAAAGAGTTTTAATAGCATTAGTTTAAATTGGGCATATTTAATAAGTCCGCAAAAAATACTGTACGCTTCTATTAATAATGTATTTGGATTTAATAATATCAATGGATATCAATATTCCAGAATACCAGATTCTAACGGGTTTTATAATCGTAGAGCTTTGCTTCCTGCGACCGATCAATTCTTTTTTATAGGATTCTTTTGGACTTTAAGCGATGATGGAACAAATAATCAGTTGGATAAATTGTAATAATAGAATCAACTTTGACAAAGTTTTAATCCGTGAAAATTAGTGAAATTCGTGTCTAATTTAATACTCCGTCCAACATTCAACAATCCGCTAAAATCCACGTCATCCGTGTTCCAAAATCAAAACCTCAATTTAATACTCCTTCTTATCAACCTTAGCCGCCCATTTATTAAAAACAGTAACTCCTTCGTCTTGTAAAATCCTTACAAATGGAATATTTCTATTCCCGATAGGCTTCTCTATTTCATCATAAATAAATTGGTCGTCAAAATCTATTTCGGCTGCATCATTTTTATCACAAGCATAAAATACTTTTTTAGGTCTTGCCCAGTAAATTGCTCCCAAACACATTGGGCAAGGTTCACAGGAAGTATAAATAACACAGTCGTCTAACTGAAATGAATTCAGTTTCTCGCAAGCATTTCTTATGGCAACCACTTCGGCGTGTGCCGTTGGGTCGTTGGTGGAGGTTACTGCATTGTTTCCTTCGGCAATAATTTTTCCGTCCTTAACCACAACACATCCAAAAGGTCCACCTTCATTGAGGTTCATTCCTTCTTCAGCCAATGCGATGGCTCTTCTCATAAATTCTTTATCTTTATTTGTCATTTTTACGGTCTTTACTTATTTTGTATTTTTTTGAATTGGAAAGAATTAATAAATAAGGAATACCAATTCCTATTGCGGCATACAAAAAATAACTTTTCATATTAGGATTGTCAGAACCCTTAGAAACAAAATAGCCAATAATTAGAATTAATGCCATCCCGAACATTGCATTTCTAAACAAAGAAGCAATCCCTTCTATATTGTATTTTTCCTTTTCTTCTTTAGGCATTGTATTATAACCAGCAATTAAAAAATACATTTTTCCGTACTTAATAAGTATTCCTAAGACTATAAAAATAATGGCAGCAAGTATCATTTTATTTGAATATTATGTTTTTCAAATATAATACTAAATATAAAAATTCTTCAAGAAAACCTTTAGATTCATAAATGTTAAAATGAGTATATTTGTTTTCGTTTAAAATTAAAAAAAAAAATATGAGCACACCAGAAAAAAAATTTTTATCAGACATAGAAATTGCACAGGCAAATACAATGCTTCACATTCGTGATATTGCTGCGAAATTAAATATTGAAGAAGATGATTTAGAGATGTACGGAAAGTACAAAGCGAAACTCCCAATTCGATTAATAGACGAAGATAAAGTAGCAAAAAGCAATTTGATTCTGGTTACGGCTTTAACTCCAACACCAGCTGGCGAGGGGAAAACAACCATTTCTATTGGTCTAACCGAAGGGATGAATAAAATAGGAAAGCAAACAACTGTAGTTTTAAGAGAACCTTCTTTAGGTCCTGTTTTCGGAATAAAAGGTGGAGCTGCCGGTGGAGGATATTCACAAGTAGTACCAATGGAAGACATCAACCTTCATTTTACAGGGGATTTTTCTGCTATTGAAAAAGCGAATAATTTACTATCTGCATTGGTAGATAATAACATACAATCTAAAACTAGAAACTTAGGAATCGATCCTAGAACTATTGCTTGGAAACGTGTGATGGATATGAACGATCGTGCTTTGCGTGACATTACAATCGGTTTAGGCGGAACAGTAAACGGAATCCCAAGACAAGACGGATTCAATATTACTCCAGCTTCTGAAGTAATGGCGATACTTTGTATGGCAAAAGATTTTTCAGATTTAAAAGATCGTTTAGGAAACATATATATAGGACAGACTTTCGATAAAAAACCAATTTATGCAAGAGATTTAAAAGCTGAAAATGCGATGGCGATTTTATTAAAAGATGCTATTAACCCTAATTTAGTTCAGACTCTAGAAGGAAATTCAGCAATAATTCACGGTGGACCTTTTGCAAATATTGCACAAGGAACCAACACTATTTTAGCAACTAAAATGGGAATGACAATGTCTGACTATGTGGTTACTGAAGCTGGATTCGGAGCGGATTTAGGTGCTGAAAAATTCTTAAATATCAAATGTGTTTCTGGCGGATTAAAACCGAAAGTGGTGGTGCTAGTAGCAACAATTAGAGCTTTACGTCATCACGGAGGTGCTGCTAAAGATCAATACAACGATGCAAATGTAGCACGTGTAGAAAAAGGATTTGTAAACCTTGAAAAGCATATCGAGAATATGAAGAAATTCGGGTTGAACCCTGTAGTGGCAATCAATTCATTTTTTACCGATAGTGATGAAGAAGTAGCTTTAGTGCAAGAAAAATGTGCAGCATTAGGCGTAAAAGCGGTGGTGTCTGAAGGATTTGCAAAAGGAGGAGAAGGAACAAAAGATTTGGCAACTGCTGTGGTAAATGAAATTGAGAAAGGAGAAAACGAATTCAAACAACTATATGATTGGAACGCTCCCGTAAAAGAAAAAATTGAAACCATTGCTCGTGAAATTTATGGAGCAGATGGAGTTGAATATTCTAAAAAGGCATTATTAGGATTAAAAAAAATAGATGCCTTAGGATTAAACGACTTGGCAATTTGTATGGCAAAAACACAAAAATCTTTTTCGGATGATGACAAGTTAGTTGGAAGACCAACTGGATTTAAAGTGACCGTAAGAGAATTTGAGTTTGCAGCAGGAGCAGGATTTATCATTCCTATTTTAGGGAATATGATGCGTATGCCAGGGCTTCCTGCCGTACCAGCTTCCGAAGGAATGAGCATTGATAATAACGGAAAAATTTCTGGATTGTCTTAAGAATCTAGTGACTCTACAAGACAGAAATCTATCTACTTAAAAGTGGATGAATCACATACCAGACCTGCCAGGTTTTAAAAATCAGGCAGGTCTTTAGGTTTTCTTTTTAATTATAATAAAAAGTAACATCTGTCAAATCTCTATTTTTAAAACAACATAAAAATTTTGTTAAGTCGCTTCAGGGCAAACAAGGTTTTGAAAATGTTCTTCTAAAATTTGATAGGTATATTCTACAAAGAATACCGCTTTATTTACAGAAATTATTGGATGATTATCACTGTCTCAACAGCTAAATTGACTTGCTAAAATTCCTGTAAAAATAATTTTAAAAATAAATATTTCATATATGTAGCGTTTAATTTTGTAAAATGTGGGTTTGGTTGATAAATTGTTTTATTTCTTTCAGAAAAAAGACAAATCAGCTCTTAATTGACCATAACATTTGTTATTTTTGCTTCCGAAAATAAATACCTTATTATGAATTTACACGAATATCAAGGAAAAGAAATGTTAAATAGTTTTGGAGTTGAAATCCAACGAGGAATCGTTGCTCAAACTCCAGCTGAAGCAGTTGCAGCAGCAAAGAAACTAACAGAAGATACAGGAACAGGTTGGCACGTTATTAAAGCGCAAATACACGCAGGTGGTCGTGGTAAAGGCGGTGGTGTTAAACTTGCTAAAAGCTTAGAAGAAGTAGAGAAAATTGCAAGTCAAATTATAGGAATGCATTTGGTAACTCCTCAGACCAGTGCTGAAGGGAAATTAGTAAGCCAAGTATTGGTAACCGAGGATGTTTATTATCCAGGTGAAAGTGAGCCGAGTGAATTTTATATAAGTGTTTTAATGAATCGTGCTACGGGAAGAAATATGATTATGTATTCTACCGAAGGAGGTATGGATATTGAAGCAGTTGCAGAAAACACACCACACCTTATATTTAACGAAGAAATTGATCCTTCTTTAGGATTGCTTCCTTTTCAGGCTAGAAAAATTGCTTTTAATTTAGGATTAAGCGGAAAAGCATTTAAAGAAATGACCAAGTTTGTTTCTGCTCTTTACACAGCGTATGTAAAATCTGATTCTTCTTTATTTGAAATAAATCCAGTTTTAAAAACAAGCGATAATCGTGTAATTGCAGTTGATGCGAAAGTAACGATAGATGAAAATGCGTTATTTCGCCATAAAGATTATGAAGCATTAAGAGATTTACGTGAAGAGAACCCAGTTGAGGTGGAAGCAAAAGCTGTCGGCTTAAGCTATGTAGATCTTGACGGGAATGTAGGTTGTATGGTAAACGGTGCAGGATTGGCGATGGCAACGATGGATTTAATTAAACAAGCAGGAGGAGAGCCAGCAAACTTTTTAGATGTTGGAGGTACAGCAGATGCAGAACGAGTTGAGATTGCATTTAAATTAATATTGAAAGACCCAAATGTAAAAGCAATTTTAGTAAATATTTTTGGAGGAATTGTACGTTGTGATCGTGTAGCTAAAGGTATTATTGAAGCTTATAAAAATATTGGGGATATAGAAATTCCGATTATTGTACGTTTAGAAGGAACCAATGCAGATATAGCTAAAAAGCTAATTGACGAAAGCGGATTGGATGTTCATAGTGTCATCGAATTTCAAGAAGCAGCAGATAAAGTACAAGAGGTATTGGCATAATGTAGCTAAATACATCATAATAATTTTTAAGAAAGCCTTATTTATTTAAGGTTTTTTTTATTTTAAATGGCTCTATGTCGTTTGTAATGGGTAATTATAAAACGCTACAATTGTTTTAAGTTTCAAATTTAAATATTCGATTAATTTTAAAAATAAAAGGGAGTTTATACATACTATTATTTCCATACTTATAATGGAGTTAATCCTTATAAACACAAGTGATTTAGTACAGAATGTTGAAGAAATATTATTAATTAAAACAGTATAAATTCTATTTTTTTTTTATCTTTAAAATGAATCGTTTTTTTGATAATTAACTATAGTAATTAATGTATCATTCACTATAAACGGCATAGAGCCATGAAATTGAATAGTATTACTAAAATTGAAGTGTATTAATTTGTAATTTAATAATATTTATTGTTGATAAACCTTCCAAATTGCAGAATTGTTAATGTAAAACAGTAGTAATTCTCTTTTAATATGTTAAAATAAAATCATAGATGTTAAATTAAGGTAAATATATGTTAATGTATAAGTTATAAGTAACATTTGTAACATAAGTAGAATAAAAAGCATAATATATTTGTACCATCAAATAAAGATATTATCTTTATGCGGTAAAAAAATTTAGATTTGTGTTTTATCCCCAATTTAAACACATTGAAGATTTTTAAAAAAATGGTTGAGATTTCATAATTGAAATTTAATTTGGTTAGTTAGTTGATATAAGCAGTGCATTACTCAATCGATGTACGGTTTTTTTATGCAATAAACTTAACTAACTGTCTCGTAGCTTTTCAGAAACATTTAGAGATTCTCCTAAGGATGATTTCAGGTCGTTTAATTCTATTTCAGAAAGATCACGCCATTCTCCAACAGGTAAATTTTCCAATTGAATATTCATAATTCGCAATCGTTTTAAAGTTACTACTTCATAACCTAAATGCTCACACATTCTTCTAATCTGGCGATTTAAACCTTGAATTAATGTTATTTTAAAAACGTAACGCCCAATTTTTTCAACTTCACATTTTTTAGTAACGGTTTCTAATATAGGAACTCCCGTACTCATTCGTTTTATGAAATCGTCTGTAATTCTACGATCTACCTTTACAATGTATTCTTTTTCGTGACGGTTTCCTGCGCGTAATATTTTATTTACTATATCGCCATCATTAGTCATTAATAATAAGCCTTCGCTAGGTTTGTCTAGTCTGCCAATATGAAAAATACGTTCTTTGTGGTTGATAAAATCTACTACATTTCCTTCAATTCGTCTATCGGTAGTGCAAGTAATTCCAATGGGTTTGTTTAATGCGATGTAAACTAATTCTCCATTTTCAGAAATAAGTTTTTCATTTACTTTAATAATATCTTCTGGCATTGCACGATCGCCTAAGGTCGCTACCTCATTATTAACGGTAACCCTACCTTGTTCAATTAACTTATCTGCTTGCCTTCTAGAACAAAACCCACTATCACTAATGGCTTTGTTGAGTCTTTTTGAATCTGGATGATGTGACATAAAGTTAGATGTTTTGTAAATACTATCGAATTGAACTTTCATTTAAAATTTCAAATAGCTGTGATTTTATTCCTTCACCAGCATCAAAAATCATCCGATCGTTGATCGGGAAATATTCAAACTTATTATTAATGTGAACTAAATCATCAGATTCTAAAGCTCGTTTATCGCCACGATACGTAGCAAATACATTTTCAAATATTATTTCTGAAGTTAATGGGAAACGTTTTATTTCTCTTTTAGTAATAAAATTTGTATAAAAAACGCTGCTATTTATTATTGCTGATTTTGTTTGAATAGTTTGATATAAGGTAGCTCTGACAGTAATGTATGTGTCTTTTTTTATTTTATTTCCTTCTTTACCTAGCACAAATTCTCCAAATCTATTTTTTTGATACTCCCAACCATCTTTTATTCGTTTTTCTAATTGAAATTCTTCTTTAACAATACGTTCGGGAGAAATATTGATAGTCTCAAAAAGTAAATCTACTCCATAATTATAACTGATAAATTCTTGAGGCTGGTTATGAAATTCAGTCCAAAATTCATCCAACCCATTGGTGTCAAAACGCAATAAGTTACGCTCAATATTATAAGGAATAATTTGATGGGTTTTATTAAATAACTGTATTAATACAAAATCGGTTCCTTTAAAATGTGCTTCTTCTAAAAGCGTATTACTATCCTTATAGTTGGGTGAAATGTCTGTAAGTTCCTTATATGAATCGTACGCATTTCGGTAATCTAAAACAGTTTGAAACTTCATATAGGTTTCTCCCATTTCATATAAATAATCGGAAAAATTTTGTCGAGCTACCATAATTTTACCCGAGTAATTTTCCATTTTAAATTTCGCATTTCGCTGTAACGAAGTGCTATAAAGAGGTAATAATTGTTGAATGGTATTTTGCCTATCTATTAAATCTCGGTATTTATAAAATGTATTTTGTGCTTCTGCTGGATTTTGTTGTTTTTTATAAAAAGCTATAGAAGCTTTATCTTTTTCGACTGCTTTTTTATAGGCTTCTTCTAACAATACAATATGTGCATCACTTTTTGAAGAGGTTTTATCTTTCCGTATTTTTTTTACAGCAACTTCTATAGCGTCATTATAATTTCCTTGGTTTACTAATGTTTGATTTATTTTAACACTATTACAACTCAATAAAAACAATGTAAAAAGAAATAAGATAATAATTTTATACATCTTAATAATTAATCTAAAGCTGGTAATATTTTTCCAATACATTCACCAAAACCAATTCTAAGCCCGTCTTTTTCGCTGTAAGCACGCATAATTACGGTATCGTTATCTTGTATAAATTTACGTTCTTTTCCGTTTTTTAAAGGTACAGGATTTTGTCCTCTCCAACTCAATTCTAACATTGATCCATAACTGTCTTTGGTAGGTCCAGAAATGGTTCCGCTACCCATCATATCTCCAGATCGAACATTACAACCATTTACGGTATGGTGTGTTAATTGTTGTGCCATAGACCAATACATATATTTAAAATTGGAATTTGCCACCACAGTTTCTTCATCGTTTTCTGGCTGAATAGCAACTTGTAATTTTATATCGAAATTTTTATTAGTTCCTTGCTGAAGATATGGAAGTGGTTCCGGATCTTGAACAGGTCCATTGGTTCTAAAAGGTTCTAAAGCATCTAAAGTTACAATCCAAGGTGAAATTGTGGAGGCAAAACTTTTTCCGAGGAAAGGTCCTAATGGAACATATTCCCAAGCTTGAATATCACGTGCACTCCAATCGTTAAATAAAACCAATCCGAATATATAATCTTCCGCTTCATTAATTGGAACGCGATGTCCAATATGATTTGCATCGGTGGTGATAAATGCCATTTCTAATTCAAAATCAACCAATTTTGAAGGGCCAAATCCAGGGATTCCATTGTCACCGGGTTTTGTTTGCCCGTAGGGTCTATGAATAGGAGTTCCTGAAGGAATTATAGATGAACTTCTTCCGTGATAACCAATAGGAATACGAAGCCAGTTGGGTAATAATGCGTTTTCAGGATCACGAAAAAGTGTTCCTACGTTTGTTGCATGTTCTTTACTTGCGTAAAAATCTGTGTAATCGCCAATGTCAACTGGTAATTGCATTTCAATTTCATCCAAAGTAAACAAAACTATATCACAGTGTTCTTTGTTGTCTTTTAGTTGGTTATTTCCTTCTAAAAAAATTTCTGAAATGCGATTACGAACCAAACGCCAGGTTTTTCTTCCGTCGGCAATAAAATCGTTCAGACTATCTTGCATAAAAATATCGTCTGTTAAATCGATTCCTTCAAAATAACCTAATTGATGTAAAGCGCCTAAATCTATCGCAAAATCTCCAATTCTAGTTCCGATGGTAATAATATCGTCACGAGTTAAAAATACTCCAAAAGGAATATTCTGAATTGGAAAGTCTGTATTTGCTGAGGTTTCAAGCCAAGTTTTTCTTTTTGGGTCATTTGCAGTGAGTGGCATAACGTATTTTTTTATGTTAGTAAATTCTTCCTCAAAGATATAATATTCATTAAATTAACACGTATGGTTTTTGTATTTTTGATTTTTAAATTTTCAGAATAGAAACTATGAATAGAGACGAACAAATATTTGAATTGATAGAAGCCGAAAAACAACGTCAGTTAAATGGATTAGAGCTTATTGCTTCCGAAAATTTTGTAAGCGACCAAGTATTGGAAGCTGCAGGATCTGTATTGACCAATAAATATGCAGAAGGATATCCCGGAAAAAGATATTATGGCGGTTGTGAAATTGTAGATGAAGTGGAGCAATTAGCCATTGATAGAGCTAAAACATTGTTTGGTGCAGCTTATGTAAACGTTCAACCTCATAGTGGGTCGCAAGCAAACACGGCTGTTTTTGCTGCTTGTTTGCAACCTGGCGATACTTTTTTAGGATTTGATTTATCGCACGGAGGACATTTAACCCATGGTTCGCCCGTTAATTTTTCAGGTAAATTATACAACCCTGTATTTTATGGAGTAGATAAAGAAACTGGATTAATAAATATGGATACGGTGGAAGAAATTGCACTTCGGGAAAAGCCAAAAATGATAATCGCTGGTGCATCTGCTTATTCAAGAGAATTTGATTACAAACGTTTTCGTGAAATTGCCGATAAAGTTGGCGCTATTTTATTTGGAGATATTTCGCATCCTGCGGGATTAATTGCCAAAGGAATTATGGAAGATCCATTGCCACATTGCCACGTAGTAACTACAACTACACATAAAACATTGCGTGGACCAAGAGGCGGAATGATAATGATGGGAAAAGATTTTGATAATCCATTTGGGTTAAAATTAAAAAACGGAAACTTAAAAAAAATGTCTGCTTTATTAAATAGCGGAATATTTCCTGGAAATCAAGGAGGTCCCTTAGAGCATATTATTGCAGCAAAGGCAATAGCTTTTGGTGAAGCTTTGACAGATAATTTTTTAAAGTATATGATTCAAGTTAAGAAAAACACAGAAGTAATGGCAAAAACTTTTGTAGATAAAGGATATCATATTATTTCTGGAGGAACCGATAATCATATGATGTTAATTGACCTTCGGAATAAAAATATTACTGGTAAACAAGCAGAAGAAGCCTTGGTGAAAGCCGACATTACTGTAAATAAAAATATGGTTCCATTTGATGATAAATCACCTTTTGTTACCAGTGGTATTCGTATTGGAACACCAGCAATAACAACTAGAGGATTGGTTGAAAGTGATATGCAAACTGTTGTAAATTTAGTAGATGAGGTGATATGTAATTTTGAAAACGAAACCGTTTTAGAAAGTATTGCTAAAAAAGTGTTTACCTTAATGGAAGGGCGTCCTTTGTTTACAAGTTAATATTGAGTTGCAGACTAAATCTTTTGTTTTTCAAAAAGAAGGTGTTTTGTAACAAAAAAAATATTGAATAACGTATTTCAAAAAAATTAAATTTTTCTTAATTAAGATATTTTAGTTAATATTAAAGACTAAGTTTGCAACTTAATTAATTAAATTTTTATAATGACTACAGGTACAGTAAAATTCTTCAACAGCTCAAAAGGATATGGGTTTATTACAGAAGATGGCACAAACGCAGAACATTTTGTACATATTTCAGGATTAATCGATGAGGATATTCGTGAAGAAGACAAAGTTGAATTTGAATTAAAAGAAGGTAAAAAAGGAATGAACGCAGTAAACGTGAAAGTTCTTTAATATAAATATCATTTTTTAAAAGTACAAAGCCTTTTCATTTTTTTGAAAAGGCTTTTTTTTATTTTTTTGAATTTAATTTAATACGTGAATTATATATAGATGATTAAAATTTTGAATATTTTAATGGCTATAATAAATCAAACAATAAGGTATACTAAACCATAATATTTGTTATTGAAAGCTTTATCTATAGACACATGGTAGTCATATTAAAGACTACTGTTTTACTAAATTCATTGCATCCTCAATCTCACCATTACATACCAAGGCAACAGTATAAATACCTTGCGGATAATTGCCTATATTTATATTAATTTGGTCGTTATTTATATCTAAAATATAATTATATGAAATCCCATTATAACCTAAAATAAGTAAATAAGCAGAATTTACTCCATTAAGCTTATAATTAATATTTATGTTATTAGATGAAGGATTTGGAGATATAGCTTCTATTCTATTAGGTTTTAATTTAACCTCAACTTCTGTATAGTCTTTAAAACCATCAGATATAGCAATCACTTCCAATTTATACTTATCAACTAAGCTAGCGGTAACCGTTAAATCTTTACCTTGATAAACCAAATTTCCCTCACTATCATACCAATTATAAATAGCAGGTTCATTTATATCTTCAGCACTAATGATAATAGTTTCGTTTAAATCTATTTCTTCATCATCGCCAGCACCAGCTATGAAAGTTGGTCTTGCTTCTTTTTTAATCACATAAGTTTCTCCTCCAAGAACTTCACCAGTAATAGCATCTTTCTGAATAAGGTGATAGACGTACTCACCCTTATTTGTTATTTCTTCTGTTAAAAAATTAAAATTCAATGTAAGAAGCCCCATTTCTTTAGGTCCAAAAACTATATTATCTAAAATTGCATTATCTCCTTTCACAATTTTTCTTTTTTCTTCCGATGGGATATCTTCCAACTTCTCTCCAAGATTACCACCTCTTTCCCATGCAGCATACAACACATCATCCATTTCTAATGTTACTTCTGCTTCGTCAAAGATTGCTTTACCTCCTTCATTAGTTTCTTTTTGTAATTCAAGGAAAAAATTTCTTGAGTTATTAGAGGGGTTAGCTACCATAACTGTTGCGGAAGTTGAAAAAATTCCTGGTCCAGTTGCAGTTAATAAATCAACTACAGTTATATTTTTCCAAGCTTGATTATTATTATTTCTAACCATAATATTTGGATTGGAAGTAAAGGGAAACGTTAAAGGATCATTAGCTGCATCGATACGAGCCAATAAGCAAAAATGCCAAGGATTATCACTACCTGCACCACTCGTATAATTATCAGGGTTAGGTACAATCCAAGGAATTTTAACTATAATTTCATCTTCACCACCAACAACTGGAATACTTACTAAAGACAATTCACCCCCTAAATCATAACCTCCTGTGTTTTGTAAACTTCCATCCCAATTTTAAGGCCATGCTAAAGCAGTATTAGCTTTTGCCCAATTGATTGCAAGCGTTTCATCCCCTATAGAAGTAGTGCAACTATTATTAATAACTCTTACATATATATAATTTGGCTGACCATTACTATTATACTCTGGATTTTGATGTGTTAGTCCATCGTCATCTATATTCCTTATCCAAATATCTTGACTTGTCCACATATGCTCGGTAACTATATTGGGCTCTGTACCATCTTCTTCTGGCGAATCTTTTATGTATAGGTCAAGGGAACAGTCTTCTAACTTTACAACCCAGAAATCACCCATTCCATGATTTCCACTTACATCACCATCATTAGAAGCAGATCCCCCCGTTATAATGTAATTACCATCTGTGGTCTGTTGAACAGATCTAGCTACATCATATGATGATCCACCCAGACTTTTTTGCCATAGCAAATTGCCAGAAGTATTTAATTTTACAACCCAGTAATCTGAGTTTCCTTGATTTCCACTTACATCACCATCATTAGACCCAGAATATCCCCCTACAAGATATCCACCATCTATAGTCTGTTGAATAGAAAATCCAGTTTCATCTAATGAGCCACCCAGACTTTTTTGCCATTGAATACCGCAAGAGCACTCTAATTAAAGCCACACACGATCCTAGATGGCTTATTGACGCATCTGCTGGCAAAAAATAGAGGGTGGGGGGGGTGGGGCTATGTACCCGCCATCTATAGTCTGTTGAATAGATTTTCCATCATCTGCACCTGAGCCACCTAAACTTTTTTGCCACTGAATTTGAGGAGTTTGTGCTAGTGTACAATGTGTTGTAAATAAAAATATTAAAATAAATGTAACTATTCAGCCAAATTAGGCAAGAAATAATTATCCTCAAAAGCATTATGGA
>CAZIMW010000045.1:0-17089 GCA_964540425.1 uncultured Flavobacterium sp. | reverse complement strand
ATAAAAGTTTCTTTAATTAATCGTACATCTTTATCACTTAATTTGGTTACCATAATAAATTTAGGTTCGTAGCTTTCTTCTACATTTTCCAAAATAGTATGTGTGATTTTTACCGAATTCTTTGTGCTAATAACAACGGTTCCTGCTGCTGAATCTCCTAATCGTTGTCTTTTATCTGAAAACAAAATAGTTAAAATACTTATGGTTCCAAAAAAAATCCATAAATCTACCAATCGCAACATCCAACGTATCATAAAATTTGACCAATGCACGGGCGATCCATCAATTTTTACCACACGCGTTTTTACGATCATTTTACCAACGGTTCTGCCATTAAAAATAATGTGCATATATAAGGAGTAAAACATTACAGGAAGCATCAATAAAGACTGCAAACCCATAACTGTCCAGCGATCCGTGAACAAATCATCCGTAATCGACATCACAATATCAAGCACAAAAAAGTATAAAAAAAACACAAACAAATCGATAACTAAAGCTAAAATTCGTTCACCAATCCCAACAATTTTATAATCAAGATTTACATTTTGTGTAGTATTAATTTTTAGTTTTGCCATTTTTTTATAGTTCTCAGTAATCAGACTGCAATAGTAAACATTCTTTGTTTCAATAATTTTTTTTTAAAAACTCATTTTCAGTTTCAGTTTCGATTTAAACTTCAATTTCATTAGATTTGCAGAGGCACTTTTTTTTATCATTAAGGTGTTTTAAAATCGATTGCTAATATAATATTTAATGCGAGAAGCAGCATTTGTAAAACAAAATAAAGAAAAATGGATAGCATTTGAAAAAGCTATTTCATTAAAATTAAAATCGGACCCAGATAGGTTGGCAGATGATTACATTCAACTTACCAACGATTTGTCCTACGCTCGCACCTATTTTCCAGAAAGCAAAACACTTTTATACTTAAATTCACTTACTTCACAAGCACATCAAAAAATTTATATTAATAAACGAGAAGATAAAAATAGAATTGTTCGTTTTTGGAAAACCGAATTCCCACTGTTCTTTTACCAACATCAAAAAACACTGTTTTACGCTTTTTTAATATTTGCTATTGCATGTGCAATTGGAGTAATTTCTGCTTTAAACGACGATAGTTTTGTTCGTTTAATTTTAGGCGATAGCTATGTAAACGAAACCATAAATAATATTGACAAAGGCGATCCTACCGCAATTTATAAAAGCGGAAGCGAAATAGGAACCTTCCTCGGAATTACCATCAACAACATTCGTGTAGCATTATTAGCATACGCTTTTGGCGTAATTACCTCTTTAGGAACCGCATATATCCTTTTTAGTAACGGAGTAATGTTAGGTGCATTTTTTACTTTTTTTTACACTCGGAATCTTCTTTTTGAAGCTTCAAAATCTATCTGGCTACACGGTGTTATTGAAATTTCGGTAATTATTGTTGCTGGTTGTGCAGGCTTGGTTATGGGAAATAGTATTTTATTTCCGAAAACATTTTCAAGAAGAGTTTCCTTTATGAAAGGAGCAAAAAACGGACTTAAAATCGTGGTGAGTACCATCCCATTTTTTATTATCGCTGGTTTTATCGAAGGTTTTATTACTCGCTACAGCAATATGCCTGTTTGGTTGGCAATGACAATTATTTTTAGTTCTTTAGCTTTAATTGTTTACTATTATATTTTATACCCAATTATTTTAAATAAAAAGTATGCCTCAGAAAAAAATTGAATTTAGACAACAGCTTGGAGTAGGTGACATTGTTACTTTTTATTTCGATTTTCTGAAACAAAACTTTAAAAGTTACCTGAATATTTTTATTAGTTATAACGGAATATTTATTCTCGCCTTCCTCGGAATTAGCTACTTACTCATCACAGGTTTTATAGGAATGGCAAACGAAGACACCATGTCTGAAATGGAATCTGGACTTTACGTAGGTCTTGGAAGTGTTGCTTTCATTATTATTTTTATTATAGTTGCAGCTTTAAATTACAGTTTATCGGCTGCTTATGTTTCTAACTATGTACTTAATGAAACCATTGAAGTTGATAAAACTAAAGTTTGGAAACAAGTAAAAGACAACTCTGGAAACATTATTCTTTTTGTGTTATTGCTTATTGCTATCTATCTAGGTTTTTTAGTGGTAAGTGTAATTTTAGCAATAATTCCTATTGTTGGAAGCATTGCACAATCCATTTTAAATTTTGCCGTTTCGGGTTGGTTTGGAGTATCTTTTATGGTTATGATTCACCAAAAACAAAGCATTTCAAATTCCTTTAGTGAAGGTTGGAATTTAATTTTTAAAAACTTCTGGAAAACAGTAGGTGTTAATTTTATTTTAAGTCTTTTAAACTATTTATTACTAATTTTAATTTTATCAATCCCCGGAATTCTTATCGGTTTTTATACCTTTCACGCTGTAGATTCTGGTGTGGATATGAGCAATTCAATCGTTGCAAAAATCATCTGGATTATTGCGTTATGGTTAGTATTAATCGTTTTTACACTTTTTAATTCAATGACACAATTTGCAAATTCAATTTTATATTTTTCATTACACGAACAAACTTACAACGATTTTACTCGTGCAAAAATCGAACAAATAGGAGAAGATATTGAATAAGCATTTTTCACATAGCATTTTTATCTTTTTATCCTTTTTCGGGTTTATTTCAGCTCAAAAAAAAGAGGTGATTATTGACCGTTCTAAAATAGAAACTAAAGAATTTACCAACTATTTTCCTGAGGAATATTCCAACTTAGATTATGGCGAAGTAACAGGTTCCTCTCAAAATTATTTACTCCGATTTATACGTTGGTTTTTTGAAAAATTGGGGGATATTTTCGGAATAGACGTTGATCCAGGAATGTATAAAACCGTTGAAATTATTATCTATATAATTCTTATTGTAATTGCTATTATTATAATTTCAAAATTATTTTTAAACTCCAATACTACTTCATTTTTCAGTAAGAAAAGTAAGGACCTTGCTCCTATTTCATTTGTAGAAGAACATATTGAACAAATAGATTTAGATCTACTAATTAATAACGCTTTAAAGCAGTCAGATTTCCGTTTGGCAATACGGTATATGTACTTAAAAGTATTAAAGAATTTGTCGCTTAAAAACTTAATTAGTTGGCATTTTGACAAAACCAATATCGATTATCAAAACGAGCTTTCTTCTCAAAAAATAAAAAATCAATTCGGAACCGTTTCCTATTTATACGATCATATTTGGTATGGCGAATTTGGTTTAGATGAAGAAGGTTTCCGAAAAGCAAAAAACGAATTCGATCAACTTTCTAAAAGCATAAACAGCCATGGATAAGAAATCGAAACGCATATTAATGGCTTTTGGTGTTGCTCTGTTAGCACTTATTATTATTGAGATTGTAAGTCCTAAATCTATTAATTGGAAAGAAAATTTCACCACAGACAGCAAAGACCCTTATGGCTGTTATATTATTTCGGAAGAATTAGAAACGCTCTACAAAAACACCTCAACAAGCATTATTAACGAAGACCCATTTGTGTTTTTACGAGATAGTAGTTATCAAGAAAACTCGATGTATTTGTTGGTAAATTCAGATATAAATTTAGACAAACGACAATACGAAAAACTGTCTGATTATGTTTCAAAAGGTAATACAGTATTTATTTCAGCAAGAAATTTCGGAAAAGTTTTAAAGGATTCCTTGGGTGTTGACACCTATTCCTATTATTATTTAATGGAAGAGGAGATGAATCCAGTTTTATTTAGCAAATCTTTTATAAAAGACAGTACAAAATACAGTTATAAAAAAGGTGTTTACCAATCTACTTTTACTGAAATAGACACCCTAAAAACAAAGGCTTTAGGATATTATTTAAACTTTGAAGACGAGGATGTACAAGACTTAAATTTTATAAAAATCCCCTTCGGAAAAGGACAGTTTTACTTTCATACACTTCCAGAAGCATTCACCAATTATTATATGATGGAAGGCAACCAACAGTATGTTGCCAATTTACTTTCTTTTGAAAATCCTTCAGAAATACACCTCGATAATTATATAAAAGCAGGAAGAAAAGTGGTGAAATCGCCTATGCGATTTGTTTTAAACCAAGCCTCCTTAAAATGGGCGTATTACCTTGTTATTACTGGCCTACTACTGTTTGTTATATTTAAAGGAAAACGAGATCAACGTATTATTGAAGTGATTGAACCTTTAAAAAATTCTTCCATAGATTTTACAAAAACCATTGGAGACTTACATTTTCAGCATAAGGATTTTGGAAATATTATTTCAAAAAAAATCACCTACTTTCTTGAAAAAGTACGTTCACAATATTATCTTGATACCAATAATCTTAATCAAGAATTTTGTAAAAAATTAGCCCTAAAAAGCAATACCAATTTAGAAGAAACCACAAAATTAATAAACACAATTAAAATGTTGAAAAGCAAATCGTTTCATAGCGAACAAGACCTTATTCAACTTAATAAATTAGTAGAAGAATTTACAATATAATTATGGAAGAAAACAACCAAATGGAGCAATCCAACGACCAACCTATTGAGTTTACTACACGCTTAGATTTAAAAAACCTTCAAAATGCGGTTCAGAAAATAAAGGAAGAAATAGGCAAAGTAATCGTAGGGCAACACGATATGATTGACTTTTTAATCGTTTCTATTCTTGCAAACGGGCACACATTAATTGAAGGAGTTCCGGGAGTTGCCAAAACTGTAACCGCAAAATTATTAGCAAAAACACTGGATGTTGGTTTTAGTAGAATACAGTTTACACCAGATTTAATGCCAAGCGATATTTTAGGAACTTCAATTTTTAATATCAAAACCCAAGATTTTGAATTTAAAAAAGGTCCAATATTCTCGAATATTATTCTAATTGATGAAATCAACCGTTCACCAGCAAAAACACAAGCCGCTTTGTTTGAGGTAATGGCAGAACGGCAAATTACCATCGACGGTATTAAAAACAAAATGGAAGAACCTTTATTGATTTTCGCCACACAAAATCCCATTGAGCAAGAAGGAACTTATGCCTTGCCAGAAGCACAATTAGACCGTTTTCTGTTTAAAATAAATGTTCCTTATCCGAGTATTGAAGAGGAAATACAAATATTAGAAAACGAACATCAAAGAGAATCGGCAGATATTTTAGAAGCTACAAAACCTGTACTAAATGCTGTTCAAATAAAAGAATATCAAGACACGATTAAAAAAATTATTATAGAAAAGCATTTAATAAAGTACATTGCTTCCATCATTGATAATACTCGTAACAATGCCAATTTGTTTTTAGGAGCTTCACCAAGAGCTTCCATTGCAATTATGAATAGTTCTAAGGCGTATGCAGCCATACAAGGACGTGATTTTGTAACACCAGACGATATTAAAAAAGTAACATTACCTGTTCTTAGACATCGTATAATAGTAAGTCCAGAACGTGAAATGGAAGGATTTACAGCAGATAAAGTAATACAGCAAATTATTGAAACTTTGGAAATACCGAGGTAAGTGAATAAAAGACGCAAGACCGCTTCGCTTTAAGATATACGAATTAAGACTTGTTTGGAACTAAGATTAAACAATATAAATTAACTTAAAGTAACTAATTAGTTTGACAAACTAAGCGGAATGATCACTGAACGGAGTCGAAGTGCTTATGAAAAAAACCAAGTAGGTTCTTTGAGATTACCACGCTCTTACCGTCGCTCGTAAAGACATTGAAATAAAATTAGTTATAACAAAAAACAAATTAAAAACCATTGAAACAATTCTTTAAAAATTTATACTTACAACCTAGGTTCTTTTGGGTTTTTTTTTCCATTGTCCTTTTGTTTGTTGTTTCCTATTTTATGGAACGTTTTTATGGAGTTTCAAAAATACTTTTTGCAACGCTCATTGTTTTTCTTTTGGTGGATATTATGTTGTTATTTAGGAATAAAACAGGAATTCAAACCAAACGTATTGTCCCCGAAAAACTTTCCAACGGTGATGACAATCCAATTTCAATTACCGTAGTAAATCGATTTCAATTTAAAACCCAAATTAAAATAATAGATGAGCTTCCTATACAATGGCAAATTCGAGATTTTAAAATTGAAAGCAACTTAAAGCCTTCCGAAGAAAAAACATTTAATTACCAAGTTAGACCTACGGAACGTGGTGAATATCACTTTGGGAATGTGAATGTTTTTTCGAGTAGTAGCATCGGTCTGATTGCCAGAAGACAGCAATTTGATGAAAATAAAATGGTGCCTAATTACCCGTCATTCCTTCAGTTAAAAAAATATGAGTTTATCGCTTTTACCAATAGATTGAAGTTTTTTGGACTAAAGAAAATTCGTAGAATCGGAAACACCTTAGAGTTTGAACAGATTAAAGGTTATGTTTCTGGCGATGATATTAGAAACATCAACTGGAAGGCAACTGCCAAGAAAAACAGCTTGATGGTCAACCAATATCAAGATGAAAAGTCACAGCCCGTTTATTCGATCATTGACAAAGGACGTGTAATGAAAATGCCTTTTAATAACTTGAGTTTATTGGATTATGCGATCAATGCAACTTTGGTGATTTCGAGTATTGTACTTCGGAAAAATGATAAGGCTGGAATGTTTACTTTCTCTAGAAAGATTGAAAACAGAGTTGCTGCTCAGCAACGAAAATCGCATATGAGTGTTATTTTAGAAACTCTTTATAACATTGAAAGTGATTTTTCTGAAAGTGATTTTTCACGTTTGTATATAGATATAAAACGCTCCCTGAATCAACGAAGTTTACTTTTACTTTATACCAATTTTGAAACCTTGGATGCGCTTCATAGGCAACTTCCTTATTTGCAAGCCATCGCAAAAACACATTTATTGGTCGTTATATTTTTTGAAAATACCGAGTTAAAATCTTTCACCGAAAAAGAAGCCATCACCACCAAAGAAATTTTTGATAAAACCATTGCAGAAAAATTTATCTACGAGAAAAAACTCATCGCTACCGAGCTAAGAAAACACGGAATTCAAGTAATACTTACCGCTCCAGACAACCTAACAGTCGATACGATTAATAAATACTTGGAGATTAAGGCTCGGGGGATGTTGTAGAGATGAAGCTTTGTTTTTTGTATTGGCAGTTACTTTACAACATATTATATCAGCAGTTTACTAATTAAATTGACTGATATAATATGTTGTGAAGTTAGCCGAAAAAAACCAGAAAGTCAAGGGAAATTAACAACTTATGGTAAGTTTTATTTGTTTTTTTGTACATATTACAATTCATCCATAAAATTAAACACTTGAGTACTTCCATTTTTATTTCTATTTATTTCTCAAGCATATTTGTACCAGAAATAAATCTAATCAATTAAAAACAAACAATTATGAACTTTTCAAACAAAAATCACGATTTCAAACAAAAAACAAAAACGATGAGTAAAACAATTCTACTTACTTTAACATTAGCAATCACAAGTTTTATTTTAAACGCACAAAGTATTTCTGATGTAAAAACAGAAGGGAGCACACTAACCGTAATCGTTACTTTACAAGGGTCTGGAGGCCATGTTTTGGTGTCACTGCACAATGAAACGTCTTTTATGAAAAAACCATTAGAAGCTGCTAGTATTGAAATTAAGGAAGGAAAAGCAATCGCTACCTTTAAGAACTTAATTCCTGGTGAATATGGTATCGTTGTTTTACACGATAAAAATGACAATAAACAAATGGATTTTGGACCCAACGGAACACCAAAAGAAGCCTTCGGAATTTCAAATAACGTACTATTAATGGGACCTCCAAAATGGAGCGACGCAAAATTTGAAGTAGGCAAGAAACCTTTATCTATAGAGATACGATTGTAGTAATATCCTACCAACCTCTAACAAAATTCTAAACTTTGTTAGAGGTTAAATTTAGCATGTACTTTTTAACAAACTCAATTCCAACCCATTGTTGCCATAATTGGATAATGATCTGAAAATGTTTTTTTAATCGTTTCAAACGAAAGAACTTCAAACTTTTTTGATGAAAGAATATAGTCAATTCGCATAGGATAATTTTCAAATAAAAATGTGGTTCCAATGCCGTTTCCAGCTTCTTCAAAAGCATCGTTCATATTTTCCGATAATTTATGATACACATACGAAAAAGGTGTGTTATTAAAATCGCCGCAAATAATTACAGGATAGTTGGATTTTTCTTTGTGTTTTAATATGGTTTCAACTTGTACTTGTTGTTTAATAAACCGTTCTGTTATTCGTTTTCGTAAAATTTCGCTATCTATTTTCTGTAAAAAACTAAAGCTTGGCAGCACACTTAAAGACTGTAAATGCAAATTATAAACACGAATGGTATCGTTTCCTTTTACAACATCTGCATAGATTGAATTATTATATGTATGTTCAAAATCAAATGAATTTTTATTAATCAAAGGGTATTTTGAAAAAATCGCGTGACCCAATTTATTTTTCTTCTTAAAATGAATATATTGATACGGGTATCTTGAAAAATCTACATTATTAATCTTATAAAACTCTTGAATAAATAACACTTCTGGCTGCTCTTTCTCAATAAAATTATTAATTACATCAGGGACATTTACTTGTTTTTCTTTATTTTCATACGCATTAAACAGCCGTACGTTATAGGACAGAACACTTAAAGTATTTTTGAAATCTTCTTTATTTTTTTCGGAAGAAATTTTAAAAAAAGAGCCAAAATGAAAATAAGCAAAAACCAATACAAGAATCGACAATATTACTTTTGTTTTGAGTTTAAAAATCCAATAAACAACAAATAAAATATTAATAACAATAAGTGGAGAAACCACCAAACTCAATAATGAAAGATTGGGATACTCTTTTGGAGGAACAAAAGGCGACACAAACGACACCAATAAAAGCAGGGCAAAAACAATATTGCTTCCGTAAATGATTTTATTAAAAAATCCTAGTTTTTTTGTCATGCTTGTGCTGAATTCAATTCAATGTTACCCCCAAAAACAGGTGTTTTTTTTATTTTTTATTAATCGCAAAGATTACTGAGTTTTTACACAAAGGTCACAAAGTTGTTTCTCATATTCTAATTAAGGTCACTGAGTGTTCCTATTTTTTATCGGAACGTATCGAAATGTCCGTCTTTATCTCCCATCCCAAATACAAACCTTTATTTATTCCCTACTTTAAACAAAAAATCTTTTTCAGCTTTGGTTAAACTATCATAACCGCTATGTCCTATTTTATCTAAGATTGCGTCAATCTTTTTTTGATGCTCTTTAGAGGGTTTTACATTAGAACGAGATGTTTTAGGTTTCGTTGTACGGTGTACTTTCTTAAATGGTTTTTTATGTCTTGGTTTAAATAGATTTACAAACCAATCTATTGCTTCTTCAAACCACCTTCCTATATCGTTTCCTTTAGCTAACTGTGTGGCGTATAGATAACCAAACAAAGCCCCGCCCATATGTGCTATGAGTCCGCCAGCATTTCCAGAAGTTGGCAACTGTATAATATCTATCAAAACCATTGCTAATCCTATTTGCCAAAGTTTTAATGTAAACATAAATAACTTAACCTCAGTATTTGGAGTATAGGTTGCAATAAAAATTACGATTGCCAATACTGCAGCCGAAGCACCCATTAAATTTGCATTTACATCACCAAATACTGGAAATAAATTATAAGCTAATACATATAACAAACCTCCACTAATACTACCTAACAAGTAAATTGTTAAAAATCTTTTGGCTTTAAAAAGGTTGAGCATAAGAGTCCCAAACCAGTATAAAAGATACATGTTCCAGAACAAATGCCAAAAACTTCCGTGTAAAAAAGCATAAGTTATGATAGACCAAGGCTGTTTTAATAATAAAACAATGTCTGTTGGCAACACCAACCATGAAGTAAAATCTGTTGGAGAAGTCTTTAAAAAGAAAGGACCTAAATACACTACTAAAAAAATCAGTGTATTGATTGCAATGAGTTTTAAAACAATGTTTGCTTGTTTAAATTGATCTGTGAGGTTGTTTGTGTTCATATTATTCTCGCAAAGCTATTATTTTTACTATTTATTTTTTTTATATTCTTTTATTTAAGAGATTTCTTCTACAAAAAAACGTATCGCAAAGCCCTCGGTATTCAATCTGCAATTATCAAATAATTTAGTTCCATCGATGTGAATCAAAGCTGTTTTTCTTCCAATAGTACGACATTATAAACCCAAATAAAGCACCGCCAATATGGGCAAAATGTGCTATTCCTGTGGCTGCTCCTGAAATCCCAAAAAACAAATCTCCTAAGAGTAATAAAGGTATAAAATACTTTGCTTTTATAGGAACTGGAAAAAACATTAACATCAATTCCGAATTTGGAAACATCATTCCGAAGGCAACTAAAATACCGTAAACAGCTCCAGATGCTCCTACTGCTGGTGTATTAAACGAATTATAGGCAGATTGGATTGTCTCTATGGAAACCGAATTTAAAATACCTGAATCATATTGCCCTATAACTAACATATTAGTAATTTCAGAGCTACTCATTCCCGCATTTAAAAGTATTTCTGAAGCAGAATGTACTTGGTAATAATTAGCCAAGGTATGGATCAATGCTGCTCCCAAGCCAGCCGAAAAATAGAAAAACAAAAATTTCTTTCTTCCCCAAATCTGTTCCAAAGGCGAACCAAATGCCCAAAGTGCATACATATTAAATCCAATATGCATAATGCCTCCGTGCATAAACATATGAGAAAGTGGTTGCCAAAATCTAAAATTTGGACTCTCATAAAAAAACAATGCAAATAATTTATAAGCTACATCTCCTAAAAAAGAAGAGCCTATAAAAAATATTACATTAACTATGATAAGTGCTTTTATGGTTTCTGAAATATTTCTCATTTACATAAATTTTTTATCGATATCAGATATGTCTAACATCATTAAAACTGGTTTATTTGTTGGTGAAACTGTCGGTTCCTTACAAGCAAAAAGTTGGTGTACCAAATGTTCTTGCTCTTCAATATTTAATAAAGTTCCTGTTTTTATTGCTAAATTTTTAGCGAGTGATTTTGCCAACAAATCGTTTTGGCTAAATCCAGCCTCAGGTAATTCGTTATTAATATCACTAACCAACTGTTCTAAAACGTTTTTTATTTCGCTTTCTTTTACTGAAACTGGAATTCCGTTAATTTCAATTAAATCCTTTTTAAAGCAAGAAAAACCAAAACCCGTATGCTCCAATTGTTCTTGAATACTTTTTATAATTTCCACATCCAAAGTAGAAAAATGAAGCTGTAACGGAAACAACAACTGTTGGCTTATCGCTTCTTTAATGGTAATGTTTTTCAGGAAAGATTCGTATAAAATCCGCTGATGTGCTAAATTTTGATGAATAACCATCATTCCGCTTTTAACGGGGCTTATAATGTATTTTTTTTGAAGCTGAAAAGTTATATCACTTGGTTTCTTCTCTTCAGACTCAAAGAAACTTCCTGTAACTTCCTCGCTTTCAAACTCAATAGAAGTTACATCTGTTTGTGATTCCTGATAGCTATCGGAATCATTCTTTAAACCCACGTACATCGCTTCCCACGAAGTAGTACTCTTAGGTTTATAGGATTGTTGTTTAGATGAAGTGTTACTGTTTTCAAAATTTGGCTCCGCATTAAAAGGATTAAAATTCTGATCTACTTCTATCGTAGGTGCTTTAGGGTTTTTTCCGTTAAACCTATAAGGCGTTTCCATAGTAGGATTTTTTTGAAAATCTAGAATTGGAGCAATATTAAACTGTCCCAAACTATGTTTGGTCGTGGCTCTAAGCATTGCATAAATTGAATGCTCATCGTCAAATTTAATTTCAGTTTTGGTTGGATGAATGTTAATATCAATAGATTCTGGAGCGACTTCTAAAAACAAAAAATAACCAGGGTTGGCACCGTCTTTTAGTAAACCCTCAAATGCCGATTGAATTGCGTGATTCAAATACGAACTTTTTATAAACCTGTTGTTTACAAAAAAGAACTGTTCTCCCCTACTTTTCTTAGAAAATTGGGGTTTTACAACAAAGCCTTCCACTTTTACAATATCGGTTTCTTCGGAAACTGGAACTAATTTTTCGTTAGTTTTTGTTCCGAAAATATTTACAATTCGTTGTCGAATATTTGAAGTTGGCAAATTAAAAACCGAACTCCCATTGTTTAAAAATATAAATTCTACCTGAGGATGTGCCAGAGCTACCCGATGAAATTCATCTATAATATGTCGTGTTTCTACTGTATTACTTTTTAAAAAATTTCGTCTTGCAGGAATATTATAAAATAAATTTTTTACCGTTATGGTTGTTCCTTTTGGTACAACAGCAGCTTCTTGCGAACTTACCTCGCTACCTTCAATAGTAATATGAGTTCCTATTTCTTGATCTTCTGTTTTTGTTTTCAACTCCACATGAGCAATGGCCGCAATTGAAGCTAAAGCCTCTCCACGAAAGCCTTTGGTATTTATTTTAAACAAATCGTCTGCCGTTTTAATCTTAGAGGTTGCGTGCCGTTCAAAACAAAAACGGGCATCGGTGGTACTCATTCCAATTCCGTTATCAATTACTTGAACCAATGTTTTACCAGCATCTTTAATTACTAATTTTATGGAAGTTGCTTTGGCATCGATTGCGTTTTCTAACAATTCTTTTACAACAGAAGCTGGGCGTTGTACCACTTCTCCAGCTGCAATCTGGTTGGCAACATGATCTGGTAATAATTGTATAATATCTGCCATTTAGTTGTATAAAAATATAGACAAATCGAAGTCGATTATAAATAGAAAAATAATTATAAATATGGCAATAATCAATAAAACGATTCTACTTGATTTTTTATCTGAAGAACCCTTTAACTCATCCAAAACCGAAGTAAACTTACCTTTCAAACCTTTACTGCCTCCTATAGTTGTTCGGAATTTATCAAATTTCTGTTCCATTTTAAAAGGACTTCCTTCACCATCATTTTTATAATAACGAGGGTCGTAACCAAACTTTTTATTTTTTCGAGGTTTTAGAATTGCCATAAATCAAATGTATTAAAATTTGCGGATTATTATTGCCTTTTAACACTGTAGTATTAACAAAAAATGTACCAATAAAATAAATGGCAGTTCGATGTAATTATTACTTTTTATCCAACTCATTTACAACCATTCGCAACTCTGAATAGGAATACGCATCCTTTAATTGTGTTCGTAAATCTGTTAATCCTTCAAATTTTAACTCTTTTATTTTATTTTGGATTTCAAGAAATTTTTCTTCTGAGATTAAATCGTAAATATCTACTTCACCTGATTCAATAAAAGAAGCTAAATGCCCTTCAATTGTTCCTGTAACCATTTCACGATTTGTTGCAATTTCTGCAATAGACATTCCATCTTTATACATTTTAAGTGTTAGCAGTTTGCTATTCCCTACTTTAGGTTTAACTTCTTTTACAATAATTTCTTTTACTTCAATATTGTTTTGATCTGTGTATTCATTGATGGCATCTAATATTTCTGAACCGTATTTTTCAATTCTAATTTTCCCCATTCCATGAATGGTTTTTAATTGTTTTTTATTTAATGGAAGCAAATTACTTAGCTCATATAATGTGCGTTGTGTAAACACCTGAAAATGTGGAACATCGTCGGATGTTGCTAAAATGTTTCTAAGATTCCGAAGGGTATCAAACAAAGCTGGATGATTTGTTTCTGCAACAAATTCTTTTTTCTTTTTAGGAACTTCTATATTTTGAAGCATTGCCTGGGCACGAAGTTTTAAGTATTCTGATGTGGTAAACTTCTCAGATAAGCCTTTTAAACAAGTTATTTTAATATGTAATGTTTCTTCAATTACGTCTAAGTTTTTTTCGAAATCTTTATGCAATGCTTTATCTTCTGTTGAAAATGAAATTTCTTCAAAAGGAGTTTTAATAGTCTCAATGGTGTGTTTTATGAAATATAAAACTGCTTTTTGAATTCGTTCTTGAATAAGTTCGCTATTTTCTGGAGAGACAATCGTTTCAGTTAAAGTCAACAACTGATTCTTAAAACTGTTTGCGATCTTTAAAATTGGCTGAATTCCTTCCTCTTTCATCTTTTCTAAATGCGGAAGTATAGACCCTTTAAAGCTGCTTTTGTTTTTAAAATATAGGTCGATTAAGCGATTTACAGGATATAATAAATGGTAATAATTAAGTAAATCTTCTATTAATTTTAGTTGAAATAGTTTTTTAGATTCTTGTAAATTGGTTTCGTTTGGCGAATTTTCAGCAAGATTTTCACTAAACGATGTTACTCGCGAATCGGTAATAATACTTTGTGCTTCAATCTTGCTTTTAAGCACCACACCTTCTAAGGTCCGGCATCTACTCAAAGCAACATAGGTTTGTCCGTGTGCAAAAGCAGCGTTGGCATCGATAATTGCCTTGTCGAAAGTTAAACCTTGACTTTTATGAATGGTAATTGCCCAAGCCAATCGTAATGGCATTTGCGAAAAAGAACCCACCGTATTTTCTGTGATTTCTTTGGTATTGGAATCAATGGTGTAATTTACATTTTCCCAAGTTTCTGGTGTTACTGTAATTTCTTCATCATCTTTAGGACATTGTACTTGAATTTCAGTTTTTGAAAGGGATATAATTTTTCCAATTTTTCCGTTAAAGTATCGTTTTTCAGGATTGCTATCGTTTTTTATAAACATTACCTGTGCTCCCACTTTTAATTCGAGTTTTTCGTGAGTTGGATAGGTGTTTTCTTTAAACTCTCCTTGAATAATAGCTTTGTAATTTTTCGAATTTTCTTTTAAAACTTCCAATTCAATTTCATTCATATCGTTCGCTCGTTTGTTGTGCGTGGTGAGCGTGATATAGCCTTCGTTTTTAGTTGGTGAAAAATTGGGGAAGTATCTTTTGTTTAGTACTTCAGCGGAGGCTTCGGATAATTTATTATTTCTAATTTCATTCAGTATTTTAATAAACTCTTCATTGTCTTGTCGGTAAATATGTTTCAGTTCTATGGAAACAGAATTGCTTTGCAGAAAAGCTTTGCTACTAAAAAAGAAAGGGGTTTCGTAATATGGACTTAAAATATTCCATTCGTGATTTTTTACAACGGGTGCCAGTTGTTGCAAATCGCCAATCATTAATACTTGTACACCTCCAAATACTTTATTTCTGTCACGATATTTCCGAAGTACTTGATCGATACCGTCTAATAAATCGGCTCGAACCATACTAATTTCATCGATAATCAATAGATCTAAGGATCTAATAATATTGATTTTTAGTTTACTGAATTTATGTCGGAATGATTCATTTTTCCGAAACGAAGATCCATCTGGTAAAATAGGACCAAAAGGCATTTGAAAAAACGAATGAATCGTAACTCCTTTAGCATTAATTGCAGCAACGCCTGTAGGAGCTACAACGATTAAACGCTTTAAAGAATTGGTTTTTAAGGAATGTAAGAAAGTTGTTTTTCCAGTCCCTGCTTTTCCGGTAAGAAAAATGGAACGGTCTGTTTTTTCAACAAAATCCCAAGCTAAGTCGAGTTCTGGGTTTTTTGGCATTTACAATTAAATTATATGTGGGAGTTATAATCTTGAAAAACAAAGGTACTTAAAAAGATTTGAAATTGAAATTTAAAAATTTAGACTTTCTTTAAAATTTGGACTAAAACCTTTATTTTGCTTTTGTTAATAATTGTGATCATCCTTAACGTTAGGTTTAATGCAAAAATGAGTAGCTGAATATTATATGCCCATCATTCATCCCTTTTACTACCGTAACTTCATCAATCCTTAATTTAAGATAATTTTAATAGAGAAATTTTTCTCTATTAAAATTATTGCTTTATCTTTGCAATAGAGAAACATTTTACCTTAATAAAATGAATAAAAAAAATACAATTTCAGGAGCATCAATACGCAGGATTCCAATGTATTTATTCTATCTAAAATCAAATAAATCTAAAGGTGTAAAGTATATAACTGCACCTGTAATGGGAAAAACATTAAATATAGACCCAACTCAGATAAGAAAAGACTTTGCAGAGATAAATGTAACAGGCAAAACTAAAATTGGGTATGAAATAGATATAACAATTGAAAAGATAGAGTTTTTTTTAGGATATCATATACATAGAGAGGCATTTATAATTGGCGTGGGTAATATTGGAACTGCCTTGATAAACTTTAAAGGGTTTTATGATGAAGGTATTGAAATAATAAAAGGTTTTGATGTTGATAGTAACAAAATTGGAACTAAAATAAATGAAGTAACTATATATAATATTAAAACCATTAAAGATCATTTTACTAAAACACCTATTGATCTAGTAATAATTTCTGTTCCTAACGAGCAAGCACAAAAAGTAATAGATAAAATGGTTGAAATTGGTGTAAAAGCATTTTGGAATTTCACAACAATGCCTTTATCAGTTCCAAACGATATAATAATAGAAAACACTTGTATAGATTCGAGTTTAGCAATGATAAAATGGAAATTACACAACAAGGTTCCTTTAATATATAAACACAGAGTATTATAAATATAAAAAAAACAATATGAAATTATTAAACAAAGTAAAAAACATTCATCAAGAGGCTTGTGTATCTATAATTTTAAACACACATAGAACAAAACCCGACAATCAAAAAGATGAAATTAACTTAAAAAACTTAGTTAAAGAAACCGAAAATAGACTTAGTGAAAATTATGATAACCGATTCGTTTTGTCTGTTATGGAAAATATAAATAAGGTTGTAACTTCAATAAATTACAACTTTAATATGGAAAGTTTGGTGATTTATGCAAATAGTGATTTTGCAGAATTTACTCGATTACCCTTACAAGTTGAAGACCGAGTAATTATTGATAATACTTTTGCTACTCGAGATTTAATTCGTGCAATGCATAGTGAATCTGCCTATTACGTGTTGGTAATTAGCAGACAGCAAGCAAGGTTAATTGAAGCTTATGGAGATAAAGTAGTTGAGGAATTGGCAAGTGATTTTCCAATAACAAATTCTTTATACGCAACCGATAAAGCAAAACTATCTACTAATA
>CAZIMW010000044.1:9614-17476 GCA_964540425.1 uncultured Flavobacterium sp. | reverse complement strand
CGGTTCTGTGAGAGGTTTAGGGGTGAGATTCCCCTTTACCTACTCGATATTTTTCACGTTCTGCAAAGGCGTTGGCAAAGACATACTTATTGACAAGTTTTGGCTCGGGCTGTTGGCTTTTTGAGCGACTTGGCAATGTGTATGGCTTTTAGCGTGGGCTTTATTTACGCTTTTTATTTTCGATTTTCTTCATTGCTTTTTCAAAGTCTCCTTCTCCAATTGTTTTTTGCTTAGTCTCTTTAAATTTCTTGTATTCTCGTTCTGCGTTTTCTTTTCCTATTTCGTGAGAAATGCTCCCTGCATTGCTCAGAATTTCACGGTCGTTTAGTGTTAAAAAACCATTTAGTTTCTCAATCCAATTAGTCATAGACATTGGAACTCTCCGTTTGGCTTGTCCTTGTGCAAAAATTAAATATTGTTCCACCAAGTTATTTAGTTCAGATAATTCATCTTCTTTTAAATAGTTTTTTGCTATCGAAACATCTGTTTTTCTAATAGTAGAGCCTCTCCAAGTGGTTAAGCCCATATTTTCTTTAGTGTTATCTGCTCGCTGTGTAATTATTTCAGCAGCAGTCTGTCCAGTAATAGCCCAATGTAATTTGTTTTGTACAGTTTTAAAGAAGCCGATGCTAATTTCTAAAGTAGGGTCATAGTCTACACTTGTGGCATAGATGTCTGTTATCTTTCTGTAAAAACGTTTTTCGGAAGTTCGAATATCTTGTATCCGTCTTTCTAGTTCTTCAAAATAATCGAAAGGTAAATCAGGGTTTTTTAAACGTTCATCATCAAGCACAAAACCTTTTACGATGTATTCTCTAAGTTGACCAGTTGCCCATTGTCTAAACTTGGTAGCTACATTCGATTTTATGCGATAACCAACAGAAATAATAGCATCTAAATTGTAAAATTGACGTTCTCGTTTTACTTCTCTTTTACCTTCAATTTGAACTTGTAAGAAATCCTTACAAGTTGCTTTTTCTTCCAATTCACCTTCTTCAAAAATGTTTTTTAGATGAATGGTTATGTTTTGAGGAGTTGTTTGAAACAACTCTGCCATTAACTTTTGCGTTAGCCAAACAGTTTCATCTTGAAAACGAACATCCAATTTCGTTTCTCCACTTTCGGTTTGATAAATTACTATTTGCGAGTTATTTTCTTCCATAATTAGTTCATCAATTTTTTGTCAGTGTACAAAACCACATCTTTTATAGCCATTTTTTTAATAGCAGAAATTAGAGTTTCCATTATTTCATAATCAGGTTTATCATTTTTGATAGGTAATTGAATACTTTTATTTTTTACAACATTCCATCCTCCTAATTTATTTTTGTATGAATATATAGACAAATCTGTTACTTTGTTAATGCATTGAACAGTAAATAAATACTGATTTGGCAATAGTTTAACATCATTTAAAATCCAACTAATTGCATAAGCATCTGATAAAACCGTAAATTCATTTGATTGGAAGTAAGCTCGATAAACATCACTATTAGAAGGAATCGAAATTACATTCTTTAAAATAGTTGCATCATCTCTAGGTGCGAAATAGTTTAGTCCTTGGTTTTTGAAACTAGATGTGAGACACGGAAGGGTATATTCCTCTGTTATGCGTTTTGTTAGCTCATCCGCTTTGTAAGGTAATTTTTTAGTCTTTATTCTTTCAAATAGATTTTCGAGTTTAAACTCTCCAAATTTAATTTTATCAAAATTCTCTAATGCTTTTTGTTCTACTGTTGTTAATGTATAATCTTTTAAGCTAGTAGCAGACAAATACGCTTCCAATCCCCCAATTCGTTCTGCTTCAAGCTCTGAAATAAAGCTTTCCATAAAATCAAAATCTATTTTTCCATTACTCGAAATTGGCAAGGTTATGTTTTGATTTTTAATAATATTGACATTAAAACTAGAACCGCCCCAAGAAAATGAACTGAACGATTTTGTCATTGTCAATATGAAAAATTGAGCATTCTTTTTATTAAATCTTTTGTCTTTCGATTTTAAAATTTTGATTTTATCTCCTGTGAAATATGGCTTTTCTTGATAGAACATTGTAGCTGTATCTTGTCCGAAGGAGATAGTATTCCCTTCATTTAGGAATTGTTCATTTTCCTTTATAAAGCCTTTTTGTCCATTGTCTGAACCCATTCTAACAACGTAAGGAAATCTTCCACTTTTTAATACATCAACTTTATTTGCATCAAATCTTTTTTTATAAGAACTAACATCAAACAAATCACCTAATTTAAACTCTCCCCACTTAACTTTTTCAAGTTTATTGCTAAGTGGGGTAGTTACTTTCCCAGCTTTTCACTTTCTGTATTACCTTGTTTTAGAATAGTGCTTACTTCCCAAGCCAAGTAGTCACTCACTGTTTTTTTGAACTCTTGTAATGTAGGTTTAGTATCAATGGGTGCTGATTGGTTCCAGTCTGCTCCATTATTGGGGTCAATGTGTCCTTCGTAGTACTCTTTATCTGTAAAAAGTGTTAGTTTACTCTTGCCAAAACGTACTAAATTTACAATTTCTTGGTAGCGCTCTTTGGCTTGGTCAGTATCTTTTAAATTGTTGTTGGATTTTTTACGGTTACTTCGCGAATAACCATCGTTAGAAAAGTCAATAAACTTTACCATTTCGTCTTTATGGTGTTTTTCATTTACCTTAAACACATAAATATTGGTTTGCACACTGGCTTTTCCAATAAATATATCCATTGGCATTTTAATACTTGCTACTAATGTATGTTTAGCTAAAATCCGTTGGTTAAAATCTTTAGCTTTCCCGCTACCTGCAGAGTTTTGTATAATAATAGACGCATAACCTTTGTGCATCATATTTAAGGCTGTTTCTACGAAAACCATTCCGTTTCCCTCGGCAGAATACGGAGGATTTAGAATAAAAGCATTTGCTGGAAATTCTTTGTCAGTATCTCCAAAACCATATTTACCGTCAAAATCGGTCAAGGAATCTTTATTTAAGATGTTAGAACTACCATCACCCATCATAATCATATTTAAGATAGCTAACATATAAATGCTTGGTAATAACTCAATTCCTAGTAACTGATTGGCTTTAATGTGTATTTGCTTTTCAGTTAATTCACTTGGAGAAGTAATGTTTTCTTTAGCATCAATTAACATTTCATTCATTGCCGAAACAACAGACCTGCCGAACCTGTTGCAAAATCCCACACATAAGAATCTTTATTTACGCGTGCTAGTTTTACCAATAGATTTGATATATAAGCAGGAGTTAAAACCACATCGTTTAGTTTGTCTTGCGAGAAACCAAGCCAACCGTACATTTCGTTGAATAATTTCCCTGTGAAATCAGTGGTTAAACCAATTTTGTAATAAATTCCTAAATCATCAATAATTTTTGTAAAAACTCTTTTTAGTTGGGTTTCTCCGTTTGCTATTTTATTTAGGTTAGAGGCTAAAAGTGTGTTTTTAAGACTTCTGATAATAAGGTCTTTTTTGTCGGTTGGGATATGTTTTTCCCTCAAAAAAGATTCTATTTTACGTACCATTATTTCACCATCCGTGTTTCCGTGTTCTTGAGAAGATTTTAAATCTGCTTTTTCAAGAGCAGGAACTTTTCCTGCCACACCAAGTGTAGCAATAATAGAAGCCGCTACAAGGAAAACACGGTCATTTTCTCCAAGTCCTTTTTCATTGTCAAAAATATGCTGATTTAGGTTTTGTAAACTTTTATCAATTTCTTTTTCTCTTCTTTCTTTTAGTTTTTCAAGCTCTTCTTCTGTAAGACTTAACAACTTTACTTTTTCGATAAAGGCATCAAAATTGTCAGGAGCCAAGAAAGACAAATCGGAATATTCACCAATTTTTTGGCCAACTCCTAAATTGTCTTTGGATACAAAATATACGCCTATTTCGTGATGGATATTGCCTTTAGTATCTTTATACCCTGTCATACCAATAGCAATAACATCGGTATAACTGGTGTGATGTAGTAAAGCGTTTGCATAATGCATTGCTCCATTTACAGCAAAAGAACTGATGTTTTTGTAGTTAGGTTCATTTTTTGATGTGATGTTTTCAACTTGGTTTTCTTTGTCAAATTTCACTAAACTTCCTTTATGCCCTTTGTATTCAATTAGTACAGGGTAATAGTTTAAATTTTTGTCTTGTAATAAGGCTTTAGCATCTGGTCTATTCCCTCCTTTACCACCACTTTTAGATTCGTAATCTTTTAAAGCGTTATCAATTTCACTATTTATATTTTCTTGTTCTAACTTATATGGTATGTCATAAGATTTCATCCAGCCATTGGCTAGGTCTGCAATATTAGGTTCTATTGATTGTATTGATTTTGCCATTACTTGTTTCTTTCAATTAATAATTCTTTAACTTCTACGTTTAAGATTTCTGCAATTCTGTACAAGTCTTCTAAACTTGGTTGTCTTTTGTTTCTTGCGTATTCATTAATGGTAGGGTAACTTTTCTCCATTTTTTCAGCAAGCCAAGTTTGACTAATTCCTTTCTCTTTCAGGACTTCTTTTATTCGGTTCATTTTAAACCTTGTTTTTAATTCGAGTGCAAGTTAATAAAAACTCATTGAATTGTAATCAAAAAGTTCATTGTATTATGATGGGTGGTGGTGGGGAAGTGAAAGCTCTTTTGGTTTTTTAGGGAGGGCTTTGTGTGGTGGAAAAAACCAGAAAGTCAAGTTTTGTTAATAAATACAACAAATAAACCAAGATTTCACTTATTCCTTTTACACAATCCAACCAAGCCCTTATATTTTGTTAAATTATATTCTAAAACTTTATAAAAGAAGTATTTTTACGCAGAATTTATCTCGATGATTTTCGAGATTTTAAAACCAAAAAATTATGAGTTTTGTTGACGTTTATGAAAAAGAACTGTCTTTTCAAACCGACCGCCGTAAAGCAACGGTAGAATTTATTAAAACGGTAAGCGATTTATGGTACGATAAATCCATAGAATTGGTGCTTTTCAGAAACCAATTAATCGACCGTAACGTAAGTGATATTTTAAATCTTCACAAATACGCAAAAGAGTTTATTCAAAAACCGATTTCAATTTTCGATACGGTTGAAATTGCTCAAGCTATCAAAACTTTAGATCTTCCGCCTTCAAAATTAGATATTGGTAAACTTACCTACGAATATCTTTTAGAAGATGATCAATACGAAGATGCCTTGGCTTTTGTTTCAGATAAATTAAAAGAAGCAAAAACATTCAACAACATTACTCCTAAAGATGTGGTTTTATATGGCTTCGGAAGAATTGGTCGTTTACTCGCCAGAGAACTGATGAACAAAGCTGGTAAAGGAAGTCAGATGCGACTTAGAGCGATTGTAACTCGTGGAAACATTGACAAAACAGTATTAGAAAAAAGAGCTTCATTACTTCAAATGGATTCTGTTCACGGTGATTTTAACGGAACGGTTTCTATAGATGAAGAAAATCAAGCTTTAATTATCAACGGAACGACTGTTTATATTATTTCAGCAAACGCTCCCGAAGATATCGACTATACAAAATACGGAATTAAAGATGCCTTAATCATCGATAATACCGGAGCTTTTAGAGACGATGTTGCTTTGGCACGTCACCTAAAAGGAAAAGGCGCTTCAAAAGTTTTATTAACGGCTCCAGGAAAAGGAATTCCGAATATCGTTCACGGTGCCAATCACTTAGACTACGATCCAGACAAAGTGGATATTTTCTCGGCTGCTTCTTGTACAACCAACGCAATTACTCCTATTTTAAAGGCTATTGAAGAAACCTATGGTGTACATCACGGTCATTTAGAAACGATTCACGCCTATACCAACGATCAAAATTTGGTAGATAATATGCACAGTAAATACAGAAGAGGTCGTGCTGCAGCATTGAATATGGTGATTACCGAAACCGGTGCCGGAAAAGCAGTTTCTAAAGCCTTACCCTCTTTTGAAGGGAAATTAACATCGAATGCAATTCGTGTTCCAGTACCAAATGGATCTTTAGCGATTTTGAATTTAGAATTAGAAAAAGAAACATCGGTGGAAGATATAAACGCAACCATTAAAAAATATGCAATGGAAGGTGATTTGGTTGAACAGATTCAATATTCATTAAACAATGAGTTGGTATCGAGTGATATTGTTGGGACTTCGGCTCCTGCGATTTACGATAGTAACGCTACCATCGTTGCCAAAAACGGAAAAAGTGTCGTGCTTTACATATGGTATGATAATGAATATGGCTACAGTCATCAAGTAATTCGTTTGGCGAAATACATTGCTAAAGTGAGACGTTTTACCTATTATTAGAAAAAAGACAATAGGACGAAAAGACTTAAGACAATAAGACTTTATATTTACAGACCTCCCAGGTTCCCTCTCCTACGCTAAAAAGCTATGGAGACCAAAGGAAAACCTGTGAGGTCTTTTTTTATACCTATTAATACTATTCATTAGACGGCTTAGAGTCATCTAATGAATTTGAATAACTAAAAATAATTCTAACTATTAAGTAGGTTTCGACTGCGCTCAACCAGACATTTATTTTATATTTATAAAATAAAAATAATCAAAGCAACTCAAGAAAACTTAGAACAACTTCTTCCGCTGTTTGAAGGCTATAGAACATTTTACAAACAAGAACCAAATACTAATAAAGCTAGTGAATTTCTAAGCAACCGCTTCAAATTAAAAGATTCTTTAATTTTTATGGCTTTCGATTCAGATGAAAATGCTTTAGGATTCACACAATTATATCCTAGTTTTTCTTCTGTTTCTATGCAACGTATTTATATTTTGAATGATTTGTTTGTCAGTTCCGAAGCAAGAGGAAAAGGAATTGGCGAGGCCTTATTAAATCACGCCAAGCAATTTCCAATAGACAACAACAGCAAAGAACTTACCCTCGAAACTGATATTGAAAACCCAGTACAAAAATTATACGAGCGTTTGGGCTGGAAAAAGGATTTGGATGTTTTTCATTATACTTGGGAAGTTTAATTGTTTAGAAGTTTGTGGTTAAAGTAAAAAATAATCTTCGTAAAACATTCATGAGATTGCTTCGCTAAAAAAAAGCTCGCAAAGACAGAATGATTAAACAGATTGCTACAAAAACTCTCCGCGAATCTCCGCCTAACAACAAATCTGTAAGGATCCGTAAAATCAGTATTATCAGTAGTGTTCCATTCCACATAACAACCTCCGCGAACCTCTGTGTCTCTCTGCGAATCTCAGTATAACAACCCACACATACCAAAATAATTAGTGAATCCCGAATAGTCGAGAGTGAAATTCGTGTCTAAAAAACCTTAAATTCATTCTTTTAATTACCTTTGTCCCTCACAACAATCCTTCCAATGCGAATAGACATCATCACCGTTTTACCCGAATTACTAAAAAGCCCGTTTGAAGCTTCTATATTAAAGAGAGCTATCGAAAAAGGACTGGTATCGGTTCATTTTCATAATATTCGTGATTTTTCTACCAATTCATATAACCAGATTGACGATTATCAATTTGGTGGTGGTGCTGGAATGGTGATGATGATTGAACCTATTGACAAATGTATTTCTAAACTGAAATCAGAAAGAGATTACGACGAAATTATCTATATGACGCCCGATGGCGAAACATTTAATCAAGGAATGGCAAATACACTTTCGTTAAAAGGAAACATTATTATTTTATGTGGACATTATAAAGGAGTGGATCAGCGAGTACGAGATCATTTTATTACAAAGGAAATATCGGTAGGTGATTTTGTGCTGAGTGGCGGCGAATTAGCCGCTGCGATTGTTTGTAATGCAATAATCAGATTAATTCCAGGGGTTTTAGGAAACGAAACCAGTGCATTGACAGATTCATTTCA
>CAZIMW010000044.1:8932-9595 GCA_964540425.1 uncultured Flavobacterium sp. | reverse complement strand
CCTTCGGTTTACACACGCCCTGCAGATTACAAAGGTTGGAAAGTACCAGACATATTGTTAAGCGGACATTTAAAAAAAATTGAAGAATGGCGAGAAGATGATGCTATCAAACGCACCGAAGAACGAAGACCTGATTTATTAGAGTAATTTCATGACTTCGGAATTAAAAAAAGTAGAATCGTATCAAGTTCCAAAATTGGAAGAACGAATGCGATTATCTGATTTTGGACCAGGAATTTTCAAAACTATCTTTTCAAAAAAAGGAATAAAAAAAGCCATCAAAAAAGGGCACATTACTATTAATGGTGATGTTGGTTATACTTCAGATTATATAAATGGTGGAGAAATTATAGAATTATATCAGCCAAAAGAAGTTCCTAATAAACCCATAATCGATATTCCGATTCAAGTAATTTATGAAGATGACTATTTAGCAATAGTTATTAAACCAGCGGGATTATTAGTCAGTGGAAATAAGAAATTTACGCTAGAAAATGCCCTTCCATTTAACCTTCAGAAAAGCAAACAAAAAGACGCTTTAGTATATCCAGAACCTATTCATCGTTTAGACTATCCCACTAGCGGTGCCTTATTAATAGGAAGAACAACACAAGCAGTTATTTTACTAAACAAGATGTTTGAAGAACGTAAAATTCAGAAAAA
>CAZIMW010000044.1:0-8900 GCA_964540425.1 uncultured Flavobacterium sp. | reverse complement strand
GGACATCAAGATGATTTGGGAATTATTGAAACTTCAGTAGATGAAAAACCCTCAAAATCCGAGTATAAAATCATTTCAAGATTGGAATCTAGAAAATATGAATCCTTAAATTTAGTGGAATTAATTCCGTTTACCGGAAGACGACATCAACTCAGAATTCACTTGTCTTCCATTGGAAATCCAATATTAGGCGATTTAAAATATGGAAAAGAAGGTTTATCAGGAAAAGGCAACGGGTTGTATTTACACGCATACTCATTAGGATTTACACATCCAATTTTAAAAAAGGACTTAGAAGTTTCGGTTTCGCTTCCGAAGAAATTTACAAAACTATTTCCTAATAAATAAAGATTTAATTTTTAGACAATTACCACTCAAACAATAAAAACAAATTCATATTGCGAAATCAATAAAAATGGTTATTTTTGCAAACGTCTTTAAAATTAAGAAGACATTAATTTATTTCAACCTCTGGCGAAAATCGTGAATGTTGGTTTAAAGAGAACATTAACAATAATTATAATGGAAGAGTTAGTAAAATTTGTTCAAGACGAATTTGTAACAAAAAAAGAATTTCCAAAATTCGGAGCTGGTGACACGATCACCGTTTATTACGAAATTAGAGAAGGTGAAAAAACAAGAACTCAGTTTTTTAGAGGAGTTGTTATTCAAGTTAAAGGAACAGGTACTTCAAAAACCTTTACAATCAGAAAAATGTCTGGTACGATTGGTGTAGAGCGTATTTTCCCAATTAACTTACCTGCTTTACAAAAAATTGAAATCAACAAAAAAGGTAATGTACGTAGAAAACGTATCTATTACTTTAGAGGTCTTACTGGTAAAAAAGCTAGAATTAAAGAAAAGAGAATGTAATCTCACTCTAAAACAAATACAAAAAAGCGATCTATTTCAGATCGCTTTTTTTATGAACAAAAGTTAATAACCGCGGTTCATAGTCGGTTAATATCTAAGGGCTTAAAAAAACTTGTTTTTCTAATATTCTGTATTATATTTGGAGTATCAAAACGAGGTAACAATAACAATCGTTTAATTAAAGTAACGTTCTTTAAAATTTTTTAATCCAATTTAATTCAAATCCAGTTCATCGCAAGATGTTTTGAAATCTGAGTTTAATTGAAGTGACATTCTGATTTATTACTGAGCAATCAAAAAATAAATTGGCCTCGAAAATAAAAGAATAAACTCGGAAGGAGAAATCCCAAGAGAAAAAACCTAGAAAGTTCGAGTGATGAATTTCGGTCTTAATTGCAATTTAAGATTGGTCTCGATTTCTGATACATTTCAGAAGCAACCAAGATCCAGAAACGAAGTACTATATGGCCTGACAATTTGCTAAAGGCTTGCCTGAAGCAAAAACTTACAAAAATAGTTTCGACTAATAGAAATAGGTGACAGACAACCAAAAGTATGGAACACGAGAAGTTTTATAAGCTTAAAACACAGTCATTCTTTATAAGAAAGTAAATGTTGAGGTTAAAAAGGAGTCCAGTTTTGCGGTTTTTTCAAGCCTAGCTCGAATTTAGCCGATAACGAAGACTCATTGAAACAAATCACGACTGCAAGGGTTTAATAAACTTGCTTTAAATTGTAAAGATTTGTCGGTAACGATGTGTTTCACAAGAAGCCATATCAAGGTAGCAATACAATGATATGGCTTTTCTTGTTTTCAACTAAATTATATTATATTAGACCTACTAGGTTTTGGAAACCTAGCAAGTCTTTGTTATTTTACCAATAATTCAACATAAAATTAACAGATTAATTATTTAAACACTTTTTATTACGAATTACGCTAAGAGTGTGTTTATAGACTATTTCTTCTTTTAAAAACCCTCCTTATTTTGTATATTTGCCACACGAAAAAACGATCTCTTTTCGTTTTAATTTTTGAATAAAATCCTATTTATTATGTCAAAATCTGCAACTATTATTTATACAAAAACGGATGAAGCACCTGCTTTAGCAACACATTCATTTTTACCAATTGTTAAATCGTTTACAGCAACTTCAAATATAAATATTGAAACCAGTGACATTTCATTAGCTAGTAGAATTTTATCTTTATTTCCAAGTTATTTAAATGAGGATCAAAAAGTAATAGACGACCTTGCTATTTTAGGAGAATTGGTAAAAACACCCGAAGCAAATATTATTAAATTACCAAATATTAGTGCTTCTGTTCCTCAATTAATGGCAGCTATTGAAGAACTTCAAGCTAAAGGATTCGCTATTCCAAATTATCCAGATGAGCCAAAAAATGAAGAGGAAAAAAAAATTCAAAAACAATATAACAAAGTAAAAGGCTCTGCTGTAAATCCAGTACTTCGTGAAGGAAACAGTGACCGTAGAGCTCCAAAAGCAGTAAAGAATTACGCAAAAAACAATCCTCATTCTATGGGTGCTTGGAGTAGCGATTCTAAAACCCACGTTGCTACAATGACAACTGGAGATTTTATGCACAACGAGAAGTCATTAACGCTTCAAAAAGCAGATACGGTTTCTATCGTTTTTACAAATAACAATGGTAACAAAACAGTTTTAAAAGAATCAATTCCATTATTAAAAGGTGAAATAATTGATGCTGCTTTTATGAGTAAAAAAGTACTGCTCTCCTTTTTAGAAACTCAAGTTAAAGATGCAAAAGAAAGAGACGTGCTGTTTTCTTTACATATGAAAGCTACGATGATGAAAATTAGTGACCCTATCATTTTTGGTCACACAGTTCGTGTTTTCTTTAAAAGCTTATTTGAAAAATACGGAGAGTTATTCGAAGAAATTGGTGTAGATGTAAATAACGGATTTGGAGATTTAATCAATAATTTAGAAAAGCTACCTTCCGGTAAAAAAGAGGAAATTTTAGGGGATATAAAATCAATTTTCGAGAATGGACCTGAAGTAGCGATGGTAAATTCAGATAAAGGAATTACCAATCTTCACGTGCCAAGTGACGTGATTATTGATGCTTCGATGCCTTCAATGATTCGTACTTCTGGAAAAATGTGGGATGCCAATGGCGAGCTAAAAGACACGAAAGCAGTAATTCCAGATAGCAGTTATGCTGGAATATATTCAGCTACAATAGACTTCTGCAAAAAGAACGGAGCTTTCGACCCTACTACTATGGGAACCGTTCCTAATGTTGGATTGATGGCTCAAAAAGCCGAAGAATATGGGTCTCACGATAAAACATTTGAAATTTCTAGCGATGGCAAAGTTCAAGTAATCAATTCTACTAATGAAGTGATTTTAGAACACCAAGTGGAAGAAGGAGATATTTGGAGAATGTGTCAAGTAAAAGATTTACCTATTCAAGATTGGGTAAAATTAGCAGTCAACAGAACTCGTGCTTCTGGAATGCCTTCCGTTTTTTGGCTAGATAAAAACAGAGCACACGATACAGAATTGATTAAAAAAGTAAATCAATATTTACCAACTCACGATACTTCTGGACTCGATATTAGAACCCTTTCACCAGAAGAAGCAACCGAATTCACCTTAAAAAGAGTAAAAGAAGGAAAAGATACTATCTCCATCACAGGAAATGTATTACGTGATTATTTAACCGACCTCTTCCCTATTTTAGAATTAGGAACTTCTGCAAAAATGTTATCCATTGTTCCATTAATGAATGGCGGCGGATTATTTGAAACTGGTGCCGGAGGCTCTGCTCCAAAACACGTTCAACAGTTTGTAAAAGAGGGGCATTTACGTTGGGATTCATTAGGTGAATTTTTAGCATTGGCCGTTTCATTAGAGCATTTAGGAACCAATTTTAACAATCCGAAAGCAATCGTTTTATCGGAAACTCTAGATGAGGCTACCGAGAAATTATTATTGAACAAAAAAGGACCTTCTAGAAAAGTAAATGAATTGGATAATAGAGGTTCGCATTTTTATTTAGCAATGTATTGGGCAGAAGCTTTAGCTAATCAAGATAATGATTTAGAATTAAAGAATCAATTTAAGTCAATTGCTAAAGATTTAGCTTCAAATGAAACTAAAATTATAGATGAATTAAATGCAGCACAAGGGCGTCACGTTGAAATTAATGGTTATTATTTTGCCGATGACAAGTTAGTTTCAGAGCAAATGAGACCGAGTAAAACGTTAAATTCTATTCTATCAAAATAAAGTAAGATTCCCTTCCGTTAAGGTATTCGAAACTTAGACTTTATCAATTGAAGAATTATATATTATTTATTTTGTTGTTAGCGAGTTTTTATTCGTTTTCTCAACAAAAATATACCATTAGCGGAACCATTTCTGAAGAAGAATCTGGCGAAACATTAATTGGTGTGAACGTTTTAATTCCCGAAATTAAAAGTGGAGTTATCACTAATGAATATGGATTTTATTCCATTACCATTCCTGAAGGTACTTATGAAATTCATTTTACAAGTATTGGTTTTACTTCAAAAACTATTAAAATAACCCTTACTGAAAACAATATAATCAACCTTTCTCTTGCGACAAATTTGGAGGAATTGGACGAAGTAATTATCAAAACAGATAATGAAAGACTCAATATCCGAAATCCTCAAATGAGCGTCAATACACTTAACGCAAGCACTATTAAAAAGATACCTGTTGTTTTGGGTGAAGCCGATGTTTTAAAAGCTATTATCTTGCTTCCAGGAGTAACCAATGCAGGTGAAGGAGCCAGTGGCTTTAATGTTCGAGGTGGAGCAGCAGATCAAAATTTGGTGCTTTTAGATGAAGCAACATTATATAGCTCTTCACATTTATTTGGTTTCTTTTCGGTTTTTAATCCAGATGCTATTAAAAATCTCACCTTATATAAAGGAGGAATTCCAGCTCGCTATGGAGGTCGGATTTCTTCAGTGTTGGATATTTATCAGAAAGATGGAAATAAAAAACAGTTTAAAGCAAATGGAGGTATTGGATTAGTTACCAGCAGATTGCTTCTGGAAGGCCCCATTATTAAAGAAAAAATCTCTTTTTTAGTTGCTGGAAGAAGTAGTTATGCACATTTATTCTTACCACTTTTCAACAATAAAAACGTGGCATATTTCTATGATTTAAATACTAAGTTGAGTTATAATGTAAATCAGAATAACAAATTGTTTTTATCAGGTTACTTCGGAAGAGATGTCTTTAGTATCAACGATTCTTTTTCAAACACCTTCGGAAATGCAACATTTAACGTTCGATGGAATCATTTATTTACAGAGAAATTATTCTCCAATCTAACTTTTATATTCTCTGATTATAAATACGGTTTGGATCTAAGTTTAGCTGAATTAAATTTTGACAGCGGAATTAGAAATTATAATTTAAAATACGATTTCTCGCATTATCTTACCGATAAAGTTGAATTACGATACGGTCTTAATGCTATTTATTATAAATTTAACCCTGGGAAATTAACACCCACAGGTATCGGTTCTGGAGTTAATGCATTAAAATTAACCAATAAATTTGCGATCGAAAACGCATTGTATTTAGAGGCCGAAATTAAAGTTTCAGAAAAATTAAGAGTACAAGCAGGACTTCGGTTTTCGACCTTTAACAGATTAGGACAAGATGAATTATTTTTATACGAAAATGACAATCCGATAGATTATAATCCAATTTTTAATAGCTACAAAAAAGGAACTCCCAACGATACTATATCCTATAAAAAATCGAAAACCATTAAGTTCTTTTCTAATTTAGAACCGAGATTAAATGTTTCATATCAATTAAACGACAGAGCATCTGTAAAAGCAAGTTATAACAGAATGGCACAGTACATTCATCTAATTTCAAACACGACTTCCCCTACTCCGTTTGATATTTACGCACCTAGCGGAAAATATATTGAACCCCAATTAGCAAATCAAGTAGCATTGGGGTATTTTAAAAATTTTGATAACTATTCATTAGAGATAGAAACCTTTTATAAAAAAGTTAAAAACAGATTGGATTATATAGATGGTGCCGATTTAATTGCCAATAATGCTATTGAACAAATCGTTTTAAATGGCGAAGGAAGAGCTTACGGAATTGAACTATTATTTAGAAAAAATACAGGAAGACTAAAAGGATGGTTTGCTTATACCTTATCAAAAAGTGAGCAAAAAACACAAGGAAGAAATGAAATAGAACCTGGAATAAATAACGGTAAATGGTACAATTCACCTTGGGATAAAACCCACGATTTTTCAGTTACAGGACAATATGAACTTTCAAAAAAATGGCAATTTAGCTCTAATTTTGTATTTCAAACTGGGCGACCAACCACTTATCCTAGTGGACAATACGAATATAATGGCATTATAATTCCTATTTATGAAGACCGGAATAGCAGCCGATTAGCAGCCTATCATCATTTGGACATTTCGGCAACTTGGACACCAAAACAACGTTCAGAAAAGCGATGGAAAGGTGAGTGGATTTTTAGTGTTTACAACCTTTATAATCGTAAAAATGCGGCATCTATTTCATTTAGAGAAAATACTGATACTGGAACAAATGAAGCAGTGCAATTATCCATTTTTGGAATTGTGCCTTCAATTAGTTATAATTTTAAATTTTAGTCGATGAAAAAACTAAGTTACTTATTTATTCTCTTCGGATTTTTATTTTCTTGTGAAGATGTGGTCGATATTGATTTAAATGAAAGCGACCCTCGTTTGGTGATTGAAGCAAATTTAGATTTATTAGAAAATGGTCAATCTATTACAAAAGTGAGATTAACATTATCTGCTCCTTTTTATGAAAATGAAGTGCCTATTGTTTCAGATGCAACTATTATTATTAAAGAAGACAATATTTTTCATTTATTAGAATATGCTGAAGATGGTTACTATATTGGTAATTTCGATTTTAATTATAATATAGATTATACTATAGAGGTACTATATAATAATGAATTATATACTGCAACTCAACAATTAGTTTCAGTAACTCCTATAGATTATATTGAACAAATAAATGATGCTGGGTCTAATAGTGATGAAATAGAATTAAAAATATTTTTTACCGACCCTCCCAACGAAGAAAATTTTTATTTCTTTGAAGCTAATTCAGAAAAAGGAGGAATTCAAGATAGTTTTAGCGATGTTTTTTTTGATGGAAACCAAATTTTTGCTTTGTATTCGGTGGAAGATCTAGAAGTTGGAGATAATGTACAAATAAGGCTTTATGGTGTAGATGAACAATTTTCCGATTTTATGATATTATTATTTCAACAAAATGAATCTGGTGGTCCATTCGAAACACAACCTACAACAGTAAGAGGTAATATCATCAATTTAGACAACCCTGATAACTTTCCTTTTGGTTATTTTAGAATCTCTAATGTTTACAGAGAAAGTTATACTATCGAATAATCTATTCCCATAAAGTATTGTAAATTTGTTTTATGAGTTTTACCAAAACAACCGAAGCAGATTCACACTACAATCATTTGGAAAAAATGAGTATTTCTGAATTGCTCTCTAATATCAATTCCGAAGATAAATCGATTCCATTAGCTGTTGAAAAAGTACTCCCACAAATTGAAAAACTTACTGAAAAAGTAGTTGAAAAATTAAAATATGGTGGCAGATTATTTTATATGGGTGCTGGAACCAGCGGGCGATTAGGAATATTAGACGCAAGCGAATGTCCTCCTACTTTTGGAGTTTCACACGAATTGGTCATCGGAATTATTGCAGGTGGAGATACTGCGATAAGAAAAGCAGTAGAATTCGCCGAAGATTCTAATACTCAAGGTTGGAAAGACCTTCAAGAATTTAATATTACAAACAAAGATTTTGTGATAGGAATTGCAGCTTCAGGAACCACGCCTTATGTGATTTCTGCTTTAGAAAGATGCAATAAAATTAATATTCCTACAGGCTGTATTACTTGTAATGAAGGAAGCCCGTTGGCATTAACAGCTAAATATCCTATCGTTGTAATTGTAGGTCCAGAATTTGTCACCGGAAGTTCTCGTATGAAAGCAGGAACGGCTCAAAAGTTAGTGCTGAATATGATTTCTACTACTACTATGATTCAGTTAGGAAAAGTAAAGGGAAATAAAATGGTCGATATGCAGCTTAGCAATCATAAGTTGGTTAATCGTGGTACTAAAATGATAATGAATGAATTATTGGTTTCAGAAGAAGAGGCAAGTCAATTATTAAAAGAAGCAAAAAACGTCCGGAAAGCCATTGCAAATTATAAAAAATGACACAAAAACACACCGATAAAAAACTACTCAGTAAAGGAATAAAATATATGGCTATCACCTTACCATTATTATTTCTATGTCCTTATTTAATTACTTTATCGTTTATTAATAAAGATAATTCTGCTTTCTACTTATTCATTGTATTAGGAATAGTTGCAGGTGGATGGGCGTTTTTTCTATTTTATAAAGGGATTAAAACGTTAATGGATGCGTTATTTAATTAGTCCTGAATTCAAGAGTATTTCGATATACTAATAAGGCTCAAGACAAAAAGTTGTGGAGCAGATAAAAATGGCTGACTTTTGCTTTTAAAATTTATATACCTTCAGATTCTTTATTATCAATTGCCAATTTATTACTTCCTGTGGTACTCATAAATTATTTTGATCTTACAAAACACGAGGTCAAAGAACAGGAGATCGATTTTTATTTTACAGAATTAAACAAAACTCCTGAAGAATTTCAAAACATCAAACTTCATTCTAAAGGCTTCTTTCCAGAAGACACCCTTCAAGATTTTCCTATACGAGGAAACAATATGTTTCTACATATAACTCGACGTAGATGGCTCCATCAAGATACAAGCAAAGTAGTTACAAGAGATTGGTAATTAGTAGTAAAAGGAACTAGAACAACTAGTGAGTTTGGGATCAGTCTCAAAACTTGTGGGATTTGAAAAATAATTTGGATATTTGTTTTT
>CAZIMW010000043.1:9664-17609 GCA_964540425.1 uncultured Flavobacterium sp. | reverse complement strand
ATTCCACATACCTATGTCATCTCCCCAAATAATTAAAATATTTGGCTTCTTTTGGGCAAATGTTGAACTTACTATCCAAAGTGAAAATAAAAATGTAATTAATAGTTGTTTTTTCATAATTTGTTGTTTTTATAATATTAGATGATTTATTTTTTAGGACTGTACCAAATTGGGCTTGTCCAAGCACGTTCTTGAATCGTAGCAGGAAAATCTTTTGGAGGTTCAATTCCTAAATCTTTAGCATCATATGTTGACCAACGTGGTGTAGGAATTTCTAAAATTCTTAAATAATAATATGCGGGCTGTGTGGCATCAAAATCTGGATCTGTCCAAACTGTTTTTAATTCTGCACTACCGATGGTATTGGTGTAGGATGCATCTGGAATGTTAACGGTGTTACCAACAGCCGGTAATTTTCCGTTAGCTTCAAGTTTTCTATCACCAGACCAAACTACGTTGTAAATTTTTGTTTTGCTATTTCCTTCGGCATCTACCCAACCTTTTACTACTTGAATGCGATCTAAATTTCCACTATTGGGTCCTTTTAAAGCATAAATCATTAATTGAACTGGTTTTTCTTCTGAATTCTCATTCATATCGGCACCCATTGGTACTCCATTTTTGTAACCCGATTCCGCCCAATTTTCATCTCCTGGTTGTGTGTTTCCAAAATCATAACCTGCAAATACACGTGTTACAATTCTCGGACCACTGGTTCCCCAGGTTTCTTTACGTTCCATTGCATCGTAAATAGATTCACGCGTATTTTCTTCTGCCCAAACATTTGAAAGTCCAGCAGTTCCTTGTTCTATTTTTGATGGTTCGTTAGGTGCGTTCACTAATAATCTTGCACGAGGTGAACTCGACTTTAAATTATGTTCTCCTGTATGCGCATATTCTTCGTGTGATACTATAGAAGTATGAATATCGCCACCACCAACAACACCATATTTAAATGGATTGACGCCTAATTTTTGCTCCAATACCATTCCGTTAGAAAAAGCATTACGCACATAATTTCCTTCAACTACTTTTACAGTTCCGGGTCCTGCAACGGGTTTTGTCCAAATTTCAAAACCTGCAAATTCATCATTAGGTGCCATTAAAGGATGTGTTTCCGATTGTCCTTTAGTCTGAATAATTTCAGTTAATTTTTCATTTCGGCTTCTTGCTTTTGCATATTCATAAGTTATAGGATTACCGAAAGAATCATCCATAGAGAACATCGTACCATTACTTAAATTACCGTTATGCGGAATTGCTAAAAGCGTGTGACCGTTTTCTCGTTGCGCATCCATCCATTTCCATAAATCTTCAGGGTGTTGTGAATCGAAATAAGAATAAGGAACCGGTAAGTCTTTGCTTGATCTAAAAATTACATTTCTATGCTGATTGCTCATATTGGGTTGCGAAGACCATTCGTATCCAACCAAAGTTGTAAATTTACCTGGGTCGTTATACTTGTCTGTAATTTTAATGTATTCATCCCAAATGGTGCGTTTTAGTTCAGGACTGTTCAAGGTTGAATCAGGTTTTGTACTGCCATCTGGCTGAATGGTTTGCATTACCAGACTATAAAACGCTTTGGTTGATGCATCCAAATCATTGCCAGAACCAACGACAAGTTTTGCCAACGGGTGTTTAGAAAGTGGATTATTTGGGTCATACATTTTTACCAACACGCCTAAATATTCTGAATGGTCAGACACGATCATAAAATCTAAAGGCAATTTTAATTGAACCGTATCACCATTTGGGTGTAAAACTGCTTCACCACGAGCGTGTTTGTAGCTGTTTTCTGGCCCCAAGGTTACATTATAAATGGCTTCATCAAAAGACCAACCTGTATGTAAGTGGGTTTCTCCAAAATAGGGGTTTTTATTTTTGTTGTAGCCTTTGGTATGTTCTATTTTAGTTTCTAAAATAGTCTTATTGTCTTTTTGTGCTTCGTTTTTTTGTTTACTGTCATTACAAGCCATTAAAGCAAGAAGAGTAAAGCTGGTGATGATGATTTTTTTCATAAGAATTAATTTTTAAGATAATTAGTAATTGCTTCGGATACTTCTATTGGAAATTCAACAGTTGATAAATGACCTGCTTCTGGCAATTCTACCAATGTCATTCTATCGCCTAAATCTTGTTTAAGTAGTGTAGCGTTTTCTGGTGGAGCAGATCTATCTTTTAATCCTTGCACTACAAGATAAGGAGTTTTCCCATTTGGTGCCCACCATTCCTCTAGAGGATTGTAAAGTGTTGCTTCCGATTTTAAGGCTTCGGGATTCGTTAATTTTGAAGATGAAATAATATTCCAAACACGTTCACTGTTGGCTGGATCACCAACCATAAACTGCATTCCTGCCATTATTTCTTCGTGAGTAGCATTTGGTGTAAACATTTTACCTGTAATTATTGCTTCTTCAGGATCTCCTGCAACTTTACCTGAAGCAGGAATTAGAATAACATTACTTGCAATAGTTGGAAAATCTGAAGCAAATACACGAGCAATTCTTCCGCCTAAAGCGTGCCCCATAATACTTGCAGATTTTATATTTAATTTTTCTATAACTTTTTCGGCATCCGCAGCGTGTGTATGATAATCAACACCTTCAAATAAACCTGTTGATTTCCCTGCTCCTCTACGATTAATTCTGATAGTTCTGTAACCAGATTCAGCCAACTTTGTTGCCAAAGGCTCTAAATATCTAACGGTTAAACCGCGACCAGATAACAATACAATTACTTCTCCTTGACCTTGACTGAAATATTCAATACTTAAATCATTGTTAAGTTGAAGGTCTTCCCTTTTTATTTCTGAATTATTTTCTGTTTCTATAACTGAAATATTACTTTCTGAAGTGTCTGTTTTTTTTGCTTCTTTTCCACAAGAAATGATTGCTAAAAAAGAACATAAGAATAAGATTTTTTCCATTCTTGAAATTGGTTTTTAATACTATTATTTAGGGTTATACCAAATCGGGCTAGACCAAGCACGTTCTTGTTGAACCATAGGCACATCTTTAGATACATCCTTTATGTTATATTTTATCACATCATACAACTGCCATGTAGGAGAAGGGATTTCTAATACACGTACATAATAAAAAGCATTTTGGTTTGGATCGAAATCCGGATCTGACCAAACAGTTTTTAATTCTGTTGCACCAATTGTGTTGGAATAATTACCAGTTTTTAAATCCACTGTATTTCCAATACTTGGTAGTTTTCCGTCTTTTCCTATTTTTCTATCTCCAGCCCATTTTACATCATAAATTTTCTCTTTTCCTTCACCGTTTTCTATCCAACCTTTTATTACTTGAATACGATCTAAATTAGCCCAATTAGGGTCTTTTACAGCATGTATCAAAAATTGAGGTGCTTTTTCAGAATGTGTTAAATCACCTCCCATGGCAACTCCTTTTTTATAAGCCTTTATTGCATAATCTTCCACTTCTAAATCTGCATTAGAAAAATCATAACCTCCAAAAAAGCGTAATTTAATTCGAGTACCTGTTGTTCCGTAGGTTTCTTTACGTTTCATAGCATCCCATAAGGCGGTTCTTGTATTTTCAGTTGCCCAAATAGCCGAATAACCTCCTGCTAAATAATGCCAACCATAGCGTGTAACACCATTATTTTCTTTTGTTATTTCTCCAACACGTTCAGGCGAAGGCTCATTAGTAGTATGTTTTCCCCACCAATTATCTTCATCTCCAGAAACTATAGCTGTATGCGTATCTGATCCACCTACTATACCAAATTTAAATGGGTTAGTCTCCAATTTGCTTTCATGCTTCATGCCATCTATCAATGCTTTTCTTGCGTATTGGTATTCTCTTTGTTCTGGTGTTATTAACATATCTAAAGTTAAATTCCCATTATCCCAACCCGTAATGCCATAATTTGCAAATTCATCGTCCAATGATAATAGTGGATGTGTTTCACTTGCGCCTTTTATTTGCATAATTTCATATAAAGGTTCCCATCTATCTCTTTTGGCAACATATTCTGCATCAAACGGGTTTCCTTGATGGTCGTAAGGTGAAAACATTAATCCGCCCGAAAGATTGCCATTGTGTGGTATTGCTAAAACTTGACCACCTGTTTTTTCTTCATAATTCTGTAAAAACTCCCATAATTTTTCTGGATCTTCGCTTTGTAATGCAGAAAAAGGTAAAATCTGATCTACCTTGTCTTTATTATCTCTAAAAATTACATTTCGATGCAAATTATTCCCACCTGGAACGGATGTCCACTCATAAGCCATCATAGTCGTAAAAGTTCCGGGGTTATTATATTTTTCGGTAGTAGCAGTATGCGCTTTCCAACTTGAGCGTAACATTGGAATTGCTTTTTCAGGATTAGTTATAGGTTCTGGCAAATTACCTGAAGCCATTGCAGAAGGAATACTAACAACAAGTTCTTGGTTTGCTTCTGGAGTTCCTTTTTTTAGTAAATCGTGCCACTTTTTTGCCACAGGATCTGCCATCATAATGGGGTTTCCTTTCATAATTTCAAAAAAAGCACCAAAACCTTCGGCATGGTCTGTAATACACAAAAAATCTAATGGTCTTACTAATTGTACCTCCTGACCTGTATTGGACGTTATTTTTTCGCCAATAGCAAGACGATAGGATTGTTCAGGAGTTAATCGAGTACCACCACCAAAGGCATCACCCGAAATTGCAGTATGAAAATGCGTGTCGCCCCAATAAACTGTAGTAGCATAATCATTTGCTTTTGTTTTAAAACCAATTACGGCTTCTGTATTTGACTTGTCACTTTCTGAATTACTTGTTTTTTTTGCTTCTTTTCCGCAAGAAACGATTGCTAAAAAAGAAAATATTAATAAGATATTTTTCATAATATGGTTTGATTTAATTCGGTTTTTTATAAATTTATTTTTGATCTAAAGCCTAAAAAGCCAACATTAGAATTTTGATTGCCAAAGGCTTTTTCTACACCTGATGAAAGGTATTGATAATCGATACCAAAAGTAATCCATTTTGTTATTTGGGCTTCATAAAATACTTCGATTCCAGATTCTCCTTTGCCAATTTCAAGACCATTAAAAACTCCTGGTATTTCAGGAAGGCTAAAATCGCGTAAGCCGTCAGAAAAGGTATAGTTAAAATAGGCTATTCCCCAATGATCTACAGGTCTTTTCTTAAACAAACTTTTTCCTCCTAAACCCACTTGATAGAAAAAATTGGTAAAGGATCCTTTACCGTCTGTTGTTCCTATCTGCCCAAAGAGTCCAAAATGTTGTTTTTTGTTTTCAACATTTTGATATAAGGTTTGTTCAAAAAAGTAAGCCAAACTCCAGCGATTATTTTTTTCTGTAATAATGTCACCTGTTGGAGGAAAAAAGAATTCTAAATCGTTTAAATTTCTTACTTGTTTTGTGCTTACAACTCCTGTAAGTCCGTGCTTTCCTCTTTTATTAAAAAAGTGTGTAATTAAATCGGCAGTTCCAAAAAATGTTACACCATCTATAAATAAATCTTTGAAACCTAGTTTATTCACTCTGCTGTTAGCATCATAAATTGCAAAAGTAAGGTCTCTTTTTTCATTGCTAGACATATAAAAAGCACCAAACACATAAGGTACTGTTATTGCATTTGGTGGTGCTACAAAAGCATTATGTTGAAAATTTCTTAATCCTAATCCTCCAGAGTAAGTAGAAAAATTACCTAAATCTATATTGTTAATTTTACCAAATACAATTTTATCTGTTTTAGATAAAAATTGAATAAAATAGATATTCATATCCCAGCGGTCTGCTCCTTCAATACCTGGATATGCCAATGCAGTATTTACTGGTAATGCAGTTCCGCCTCGTTGATTTACGGAATGCCCAATATTATATTCCATACGAGCAATGGTAAAAAAACCTTTCCAGAGGCCAAGTTTTTCTCCATTAAAAATACTTGTAATTGCAAGTTTACTACCGTATTCAAAATCATTATTTCCTTCACCTTTCACCATTCCTTGATAGAAACTTGTGTAACTACCTTTAAACATAATACCTTTTTCGCTAAGTTTAGGACGCAGTCCACCCCATTTACCAGTAAGTGTTTTTCTTGTTAAGAAATCACCGCTAGTATCAACTGTACTTGTGTCACTTGCTATGTTTTGGTTTCCACTTTGTGCGTTTAAAAAAAACGGAAATAAAATCATAAAAAAAGTAAGATGTAGATTTTTCACATTATAATTTATTTATGCCCTAAAAATATAAAGGTAAGTTATATTGCACAGGTACGCTAATCATACTTGCAATAGGGTTTTGTATTTTGTCTTCTAAATCGTCACTTTATGTAGGCGCTTTAGGAATTGAATCATTTTGACTGTAGCCAATTTGTATGCTAAAAATAGCGATTAAGATGTAGGTAAGTGATTTTAATTTCATAATTATTTTTCTGAATATATAATTTTCCAGTCCTTTTTCATATCAACTTCTACCCAATTCTTTTTCTCTTTGCAAGCGGCCAGAGCTTTGGTTGCTTTATCTAGGTCAACTTTTGAGTTATATTCAAACTCTCTGTCAGCATCGGTATGTGTAATCAATATATTTAAGAATGGATTTCCACTCGCTTCTGCATATTGCATCATTTGGAAATCGCCATCTGAATTACCTGCCACAAATACTGGTTTTTTACCAATGTAATTGTAAATTCCAACGGGTTTTCCTTCAAGATCATCTATTAATTCTATTTCTGGAAGCCTGTCTATAATATGTGTTTCGGAATTAAACCTTGTTTTAAAAGTAGAACCAATAGTACGATATTCCGGAATACCGTATTGATCTACCACAAAAGCACGCATAAAATCTCTGGAGCCTCCCGACACTATAAATACTGTAAAATTGTATTGTTTTAACAAAACCATAAGTTCTGTCATGGCTTGAAACTTTGTGTCTTTAATAAGTATTTTTTTAACTGGGTGCACCGCTGTTTGAAACCATTTATTTATATCATTTCTATAGGTGTTTTCATCCATACCCGTTTGTGCTTTAATTGCTAATTTAACCAGTCCATCCATTCCTTGAGACATTAAGCTTTCCATGTCATTGTTTAATAATGATTTAAAAGGTTCTTCGTCTTCCAAGGTTGAATCTGTTTTTGCCATTTCTTTGACTTTATCTATGACATAATAAACTTGGTTAGGAAGAGGGTGTTCAGTCCACAGTGTGCCATCATTGTCTATGCAGGCAATTCTATCTTTTATAGCTACGAAATTTGAACTCTGTTTATTTGTTACATCTTCCAAGAATTGAGTGATGCTTTTTTTGGTTTCACCTTCATTCCATGATGGTAATGGGTCTTTTTTTGTTACAATTTGATGTTCTTTATTCTCACATGAAATGAGAAATAAATAAACTAAAAAAAGCGATAGCCAATTTATATTTTTCTTTACAAGTTTCATGTTTTTTTATTTTAGATTAAAGATATAAATGTCATGAAAATATTAGTTTCATGACATTTATTCATTTATCCCATGTTAATTATGAGTTTTTAATAGTTGCTTTATACGTTCTATATCAACTGTGAAATCTGCCGTTAATGGCACTTGCCGTGGAGGGAACTTTTGAAAGGAGGCCAAATGCTCCGATATTAATCCTAATAAAGGCGCATACACCCAGTTTTTAAACTCAGAATATTTTCTTGTATAATCATCATCAGTATGCTCTTCATAAGGATCCATTAGTAGATTTATTAGAATTGGTCTCCCGTATGCTGCCAATTGATCATCCCATTTACCACTTCGTTTTGAAGAGAATAACAATTTGAATTGATTATATCGAATTCCTGTGAAATTTGCCTCATCATAGTAATAGTAAATATTTCTTTTAGTAACTCCTTTACCTAAAATTAAATCTGTTTGATCATAGCCTTCTAATAATACTTTAAAATTCTTGCCATTATAGGTGGCTCCATTTTTTAATTTT
>CAZIMW010000043.1:0-9581 GCA_964540425.1 uncultured Flavobacterium sp. | reverse complement strand
ATAGTGCCGGCTTCAACCATGTTTGGCCATCTAATCATACAAGGCACTCGAACGCCACCTTCCCAATTAGTTCCTTTGTCGCCTCTAAAAGGCGTAGTTCCACCTTGTGGCCACATATATTTATAGGCTCCATTGTCTGTAGTATAGATAACAATTGTATTATCAGTTATTTTTAATTCGTCTAGATAATCTAGTAATTTACCCACTTCAATATCATGTTGTGCAAGTGCATCACTATAATTGTCTTCTCCATTTTTATCAGCTCTCGATACGCCAGTTTGCTCCTCCGTTAGATGTTGGTAAATATGCAAACGTGAGGGGTTATACCATACAAAAAATGGTTTATCCTCTTTGGACTTTCTTTTAATATAATCGAGCGTATGGCCTAATATTTCAGCATCATAATTTACCATTCTTGCAGGGTCAAGTTTTCCTTCATCTATTGTTGGTCCATTTGCAGTACCAGAAATTACGCCTCTTGGGTCATATTTCTTCTTAAATGCTTCATCATTAGGACGATCCTTATCGTCGTAAACTTCATTAGCATCAAGATGATAAAGGTTTCCCCAAAATTCATCAAAACCATGGCGGTGAGGAAGATGTTTTTCAAGATCTCCTAAATGGTTTTTCCCAAATTGGCCAGTATTGTATCCTAACGTTTTTAAAACATCAGCTAAAGTTGGGTCTTCTGGTTGAAGTCCAATATCTGTTCCAGGAATACCCACGGTAGTTAATCCTGTTCTTACTGGTAATTGTCCTGTTATAAAAGCGGCTCTACCTGCTGTACAACTTGCTTGTCCATAAAAAGAGGTAAATCGCATTCCTTCTTTGGCAACCCTATCAATATTTGGAGTTGTTACACCCATAATATCACCACCGTAACTACTAAGATTACTCCAACCAACATCATCACCCATGATAATTACAATATTTGGTTTTTTGGTTTTGGAATTTTGTGCCCAACCATTAGAGGTTGAAATAAACATAGCCAAAAATGTTAAAAGGCATAATCTAAATATTTTCATAATTTATTTATTTTAAAAGATTTAGTATTATTTTTTTTGTTTAATTATTTTGTTGCAGCAAACATAGCATTGATATTTAATCGAATTGTAAAATCTCCTTGACCTGGACCACTCACTACATATTCTGCACCAATAAACATTGAGAGGTTTTTAGCAAATGCTTTTCCGAAACTAACTCCTAGAGGAATATTATAATCGCTGTTTTCCCAATCAAATTTCATAATTGGTGAGAAGTTCATAAAATACCCTTTTTTAAATATTTTGGTAATGATGGGTTGCAGTAACATAAAATTTTGATCTTGTCTTGATGAATCTCCTGCAAAAGATACAAATTGTTGGCCTAATACTCCTAAAGTTAACCCAAATGCTTTGGTCATATAAACTCCTGCCAATCCTGCACTCCATTTTCCTGCTCCTAAAAATTCTGAAGTTGCCGTTGGCATTATCAAAGCGGGTCCCACTCCAAACAATCCTTTCTTTTGTTTAAAAGCAATCACATCTATTAAAATAAAATCTGATAACCCGGTAGCATCACCCAGATTGTTTGGGAACGTCTGACTAACTACAGGCATTTCGATTCTGTAAATGGTGTAAATTTTAGAAGGATCTTTACTTTTAATAAAAGGCAAGCCAATGGTTTTTGAGGGTTGCATAATTCTGCTAATCATTATTAATTGATCTCCACCATTATCCTTTAAAGTATAATTGGGTTGAAATTGTAATTTGGTTACAAATGCCAAAGGATTAGTTGCGTTGTCTGCTGCTTTAGTAACATCAGATTCTTCTTGAGCTATTAAATTTACTGAAATAAACAGAAAAAGTAAAAGGAATATTTTTGTCATATAATTTAATAATTATTAGGGGTAGTTTTATTTTTAATGTAAGAGTGAAATTAAAACTTTGATATCAATATAAAATTAACAATTGTTAATTAAACCTTATTTTATTCTTTTAATAATACGAGAAAGTGAGACTGGAGTAATCCCTAAATAATAAGCAATGTCTTTTTTATATGCAGATTCTAAGAATAAAGGATTTCTTTTAACCAAATCGATATACCGTTCTTCATTACTCATAGTTATCATAGTTTCAACACGATAGTTTAAAACGCTTGTTGCTTCTTTTAAAATACTTAGATATAAGTTTTTTATTCCAATTTCTCTTTCTGCTAACTCTTGAAAAGCATCTACACTAAATATCAAAGCTTCCGTATTGCCTATAGATTCATAATTGTATTTTGAAGGTTCATTATTAAAAGCAGCATTTGGATATGTAACAAATACACCATTACTACGTAACAGGATTGTCTTTTCTTCTCCTTTGTTTGTTAAAATGTAACCACGAACAATTCCGTTTAAAATAAGAAATGCTTTTTTTGATGTACTGCCCTCAGATATAACTAGCTTTTTATTATTAAATAATTTATAGGAGCTTATATCTAAAAATGAATTTAAGTCATTTATAGAGAGAGTAGGAAGAATCTCTCTTACTTGATTAATCTTATTTTCTGGTAATTTTATTTTCATTTGAATTAATGGTAAATATAAAAAAGACCGCCTTTTTAGACAGCCTTTTGTTATTTTATTTACTCACACCGTGACTTTAAATTATGGTGTGAATATTAATAACTCATACGATGACTTTGAATCATCGTATGAGTAAATTCTACTTTGACGTATACCAAATTGGACTAGACCAACCTCTTTCTTGTATAGTGGAAGGAATGTCAGTTCTAACAGGGATTCCTAAAGTAACAGCATCATAAGTTGACCATCTTGGAGTTGGAATTTCAATAACTCGAACATAATAAAATGCGTTTTGTGATGCGTCAAAATCTAGGTCTGTCCAAGTGATGAAAAAGTTGGTATCTCCTATTGAGTTGGAGTATTTTGCTGTTTTTAAATCAACTGTGTTTCCAACTGGTACTTTCCCGTCTGTTCTTCCATCTGATAAAGCGATGTCGTAAATTTTCTCTTGCGTTTCGCCATTAGCATCCACCCAACCTTTAATAATCTGAACTCTATCTAAATTTGCACCATTGGCTTCTTTTACCGCTTGCACAATAAATGTAGGTGTGTTTTCTCCGGCATTAGATAAATCGCTTCCCATCGGAACACCAGAATTATAGGCTTTTGTTAACCAATCTTTATCTGAAATAATGTCTTTGTTATAGTTGAAACTTCCAAAGAATCTAATTTTCATTCTTGTTCCTGAAGTGCCAAAAGTCTCTTTTCTAAGCAATGCATTATAAATGGATTCTCTGGTGTTTTCTTCTGCCCAAACACCGCCTAAACCACCAGATCCAAACTCTCTAAGCTGTAGATTATTCGCTTCGGAAAAACCAGGAACCCCACTTAATCTATGTTCGGGGTTATTTTCCATTCCAAATTTCCCTGTATAATTATCTTCTTCTATTGTAGAAGCAGAATTATGTGTGTCAGAATCTCCTATAACGCCATATTTAAAAGGGTTGCCAACGCCTTCAGATTCAAATTTAATTCCATCTTTTAAGGCTTGACGAAGGAAACTTCCTTGTCTGTGTGTAGGTCTTTCTGTTATGGCAGATAAGGTATAATCCCATTGTTCAAAATTTGCAAATTCATCATTAGGAGATAAGTCAGGATGTGTTTCTGAAGCACCTTTTATTTGGCTAATTTCATAGAGAGGTTCATTTAACATTCTGGTATCACTATAATTTTTAGAAATAGGATTTCCATAAGAATCTGTAAGTGAGAACATCATTCCATCACTTGCATTTCCGTTGTGTGGTACAGCTAAAAGTGTTGCTCCATTATCTCTTGCTTTATTCATGTATTTCCAAAGATCTTCAGGTTTATCTGAATCTAATGTAGAGTATGGAAGAACTGGTATCCCATTATTATTTTTAAAAAGTACTACTCTATGCAAATTTCTATTGTTAGGAGCAGATGTCCATTCAAATGCAGGAAAAGTTGTAAATTTCCCTGGATTATTATATTCATCAGCAGTTTTAATAATTTCTTGCCACATGGTTTTTGCCAATTCAGGATCAGATAACTCTGGGTCAGAAATACCTTTATTCATTCCATCAAGGACTTCTGCAAAAGCAGCAAAAGCAACTGCTTGGTCATCAGAAGTGATTTTTTTTGCAATGCCTAATTTACTTAAAGGGCTTTCAGGATTTTCCATATTTTTGAAAACTCCCATATATTCTGCATGATCGGATACTGCATACCAATCTAAAGGCACTTTAATTTGCAGGTCTCCACCACCACCTCCACCAGGTATTGACTCTCCTTGTGCCCAACGATATGCATCAGCAGGATTGGTAACACTTCCGTTTGTGTAACCATCAAAAGACCAAGAAGTGTGTACGTGTAAGTTGCCGAAGTAGGCATTTTTAGTTTCGCTAAAACCAGCCGTTCGAGAAGTAGTATGTTCTGTTTTGGTTAAAGCTTTTGTTGCATCTTTTTCTTGTTTTGTATTTTCTTTTTTATCTGAACCACAAGAAACAAGTGTAAAAATGAATAAGAGTAGCATTAATTTTTTCATAATTGAAAATGTATTGTTTTTAGTGATAGCAAGGTACAAAAAAAGGTTTCCCTGTTAACAGAGAAACCTTTTTTTTGAATTATTTTTAAATAAAAATAGTTGAATTAATCTGCAGATTCCATCGCAATTACTTGGTATAAATCTTTTCCATTTTGAGAAAATGGTTGGTAATAAGTAGTATTGTAAACTACATATTTCTCACTTTCTATTTCTACTTCTTCACCACCTTCAGGGATGTTGGTAACTACGGCTCCATCTGGAGCTTCAATTACTTTGTATTTTCCGTTTTCCTTTATATAAAAAGCGCCACCAAAATAATAATAAGTATCATCGTTTAACTTAATGGTTTCAACTCCATCTGGCAAAGTGTTTACAATAATGTTTGTTGGTGCATTTACTACCGTATAACCTCCAGAGCCTTGGGTGTAATAAACTCCTTGGTCATAGTAATAATGAGAGTTGTGAACAGAAACCATAACTGCGGTTGCAGCCATTGTTGCTACAAAGAACCCAAAAGGATGCCAATAAGGTCCGTAATGATACCCACGATACCCGTGATAATGATATCCGTGATAACCCCGACGGCCATTATAATAACCACCTCCGTGACTTACCCGAACATTTCTATTCACATTTACATTCACATTAACATTAGTGTTTCTGTTAACATTTTTATTTCTATTAACATTTTTGTTTTTGTTAACATTTTTGTTTCTATTAGAAGTGCTTGCTCTATTACTGGTGTTTCTAGATTTGTTTTTAGGAGTTACCTTAGATCTGTTTGTAGTAGTAGATTTTCTATTTCCAGTAGTAGGTCTTACATTACTCTTGTTGCTTGTTGAAGGTCTAGACCTGGTAGTGGACGGTCTCGTCGTTTTTGGTTTATTATATTGTTTAGTACTAGGTCTAGTAGTTGCTTTTCTTGAGCCTCCATTTATGGATTTACTTCGTCCACCACCACTATAACTTCTACTTGAACCTCCGCCGCCACGACTCATACTGTGACCTCCGCCACCTCTGCTTCCTCCGCCACCTCGTGCACGTTGTGCCAATAAATCTGTAGCTGATGAACCTAAAAGTAACATTATAATGAATACTATAAATTTATAATTTTTCATATCGCTTATTTTTTATTTAAAGGTTGGAATTTAACTTGGGTAGATCCAGATGGTGGTTGAAACTCAAACATGAGGTCTGGTAATTTTGGATTTATCCTCCAATTAGTATATTCCGCCTCATAATACTTGTTCTCATTAGTTTTAGATTCAATTACCATTTTATGAGGTAAGTTGGTTTCTTTTTCAATCCAAATTTGAACAATTGTTTCTTCGTTGGTTGCTTCTAATACAATACATTCTACATCACCCATTTTTTCATCTCCAAAATATAAAATTTGAGTATAATTGTCTATAAGATCATCAGTTAATGTTGGATACAGGAAATCTGCTGCAGGAAAATATATTCCGTACTTATTATTTATACTGTCAATTAACTTTAAAGTATTATCTGGAGCATCCAAAATGTCGTATTCATTTTTATTGAATAAGAAGTATGCAAATTTTTCTCCGTTATACCAAAAACTTTTATCTCCTTTAGTGCTCTTGTTTTCAATAAACATTTTATTGGAACCTTTAAGATAAACATTACTTGTTTTACTGGTTTCTTCACTTTTTTTATTTACGATGTAGCTTTCCACCGTATAACTTAATGATTCCATTTTTCCAATGGTTTCGGTTAATTTGTCTAAGCTTTCAATTGCCCTTGTGTCATATTTACCTTCTTCTGATGAGTTACAGGAAACAAAAAACAAAGCAGAAAGTAATGAATACAGTATTATTCTTTTTTTCATTTGAAATGGTTTATGAATTAATCTATAAAAATACAATATTTTTTAAAACAAATAATTAGCAATTGATAATTTATTAGGGATTAAGTGGAATAAAGTCAATAAAAAAAGCCTTATTACTAAGACTTTTTTAATGGTATGATTTAATAATAGATTACTCTACCAAAACCCATTCGCCTTTACCTAATAAAGGAATGGCCTGCTTAAATTTTACGGTTTTATTTTCGCCACTCATTACATTTTTTATAGTTACCTTTTCGTTACGACCAATTTTTGGACGCTCTCTAACTATGGTTTCGGTAATTTGTTGTTGTGCTTGTGTTTGACCTGCAGAACGAGATTCGGCAGCACGTTCGTCCATATTTTGGATTTCGTCTTTCTGCTCTGTTAAGTTTTTATTGCCTTTAACTTGTTGTGCTTCTGTAATTTGTTGTTGATTTTCTTGTGGTAATTCTCCCTTGAATAAGAATGAAATTACATCTTTATTTACCTGCTCAATCATTGCTTTAAACAACTCGAAAGCTTCAAATTTGTAAATTAATAATGGATCTTTTTGTTCATGTACCGCTAACTGTACTGATTGTTTCAATTCATCCATTTTACGTAAATGCGTTTTCCAAGCATCATCAATAATCGCTAATGAAATGTTCTTTTCAAAATCCTGAATCAATTGTTTTCCTTTTGTCTCGTAAGCTTTTTCAAGATCGGTTGCAACGTTCAATGTTTTTACACCGTCTGTAAATGGAACTAAAATACGTTTGTATTGATTTTTCTGAGTTTCGTAAACATTTTTAATTACTGGGAAAGCAACTTCAGCATTTCGAATCATTTTATCCTGATAATGACTGTAAGCTGCTTTATATACTTTTCCTGCAATTTCTTGAGCATTCATGTTTTCGAACTCACTTTCATTAACTGGAGAGGCTAAAGAGAAATAACGAATTAATTCAAATTCAAAATTCTTAAAATCTTGTGCTCCTTTGTTTCCTTCAGCAATAACTTCTGCCGTATCAAAAATCATATTGGCAATATCTACTCGAAGACGATCGCCAAACAATGCGTTGAAACGACGTTTGTAAACCACCTCACGTTGAGCGTTCATTACATCATCATACTCTAATAAACGTTTACGAATACCAAAGTTGTTTTCTTCAACTTTTTTCTGGGCTCTTTCAATAGATTTTGAAATCATAGAATGCTGAATTACTTCACCTTCTTCTAATCCCATTTTATCCATCATTTTTGCGATACGTTCACTTCCGAAAAGACGCATTAAATTATCGTCCAACGCCACATAAAACTGTGAACTTCCTGGATCTCCTTGACGACCACTACGACCACGTAACTGTCTGTCAACACGACGTGAATCGTGACGCTCGGTACCTACAATGGCTAGTCCGCCCGCTTTTTTAACTTCGTCAGATAATTTAATATCGGTACCACGACCCGCCATATTGGTAGCAATAGTTACTACTCCTGCGTGTCCTGCTTCTTCAACAATATCTGCTTCTTTTTTATGTAATTTTGCATTCAGTACATTATGTCTAACATTACGAATGCTTAACATACGACTTAATAATTCTGAAATCTCTACTGAAGTCGTACCAATCAGTACTGGTCTTCCTGCTTGCGAAAGGTTGGTAACTTCTTCAATTACTGCGTTGTATTTTTCACGTTTTGTTTTGTAAATTTTATCTTCACGATCATCACGTTGAATAGGTCTGTTGGTAGGGATTTCTACTACATCTAATTTATAGATTTCCCAAAGTTCACCTGCTTCCGTAACTGCAGTACCTGTCATTCCTGAAAGCTTGCGGTACATTCTAAAGTAATTCTGAAGGGTAATCGTTGCAAAAGTCTGAGTAGCCGCTTCAATTTTTACATTTTCTTTGGCTTCAATCGCTTGGTGCAATCCATCACTATAACGTCTTCCGTCCATAATACGACCCGTAGATTCATCTACAATCATCACCTTATTTTCCATCACCACATATTGTTGGTCTTTTTCAAATAATGAATAAGCCTTCAATAATTGGTTCATGGTATGGATACGTTCACTCTTAATTCCGAAATCACGGAAAAGCTCTTCTTTTTTAGCAGCTTCCTCTTCCGAAGAAAGTCCTTCCTTTTCAATTTTAGCAATTCCTACACCAATTTCTGGCATCACAAAGAAATCTGGATTGTCTTCTCCCGATAGGTAATCAATACCTTTATCGGATAATTCTATCTGATTGTTTTTCTCATCGATTACATAGTACAATTCCGCATCTACCTTGGGCATTTCACGGTTATTGTCTGACATATAATGATTTTCCGTTTTCTGAAGTAATTGACGAATACCATCTTCTGAAAGGTATTTAATCAAAGCATTGTTCTTCGGAATTCCTCTAAAAACTCTCAATAATTGGAAACCACCTTCCTTGTTATCACCGGAAGCAATTAGTTTTTTCGCTTCGGCTAAAACACTCGTTAATTGTTTTTTCTGAATCGCAACAATGTCGGCAACCTTAGGTTTCAGTTCATTAAATTCGTGACGATCTCCCTGCGGAACAGGTCCCGAAATAATCAAAGGTGTACGAGCATCATCAATCAAAACTGAATCTACCTCATCCACAATCGCGTAATGATGTGGGCGTTGCACCAAATCTTCGGGTGCGTGCGCCATATTATCTCTTAGGTAATCAAAACCGAACTCGTTGTTGGTTCCGTAAGTAATATCTGCGTTGTATGCTTTTCTTCTTTCTTCAGAATTTGGTTGGTGATAATCGATACAATCCACACTCAAACCGTGAAATTGAAACAAAGGTGCCATCCACGCGCTATCACGTTTTGCTAGGTAATCATTTACGGTTACTAAATGAACTCCGTTTCCTGCCAAACCATTTAAGTACATCGGAAGCGTTGCCACCAATGTTTTACCTTCTCCAGTGTGCATTTCGGTAGCTTTTCCTTGATGAAGCGCAATACCACCAATTAACTGAACATCGTAATGAACCATATCCCAAGTAACCTCTTTTCCAGCGGCATCCCAAGAATTTTGCCAAGTTGCTTTATCGCCATCAAGAGTTACATAATCTTTACTTGCAGAAATTTCTCTATCAAAAGCAGTTGCAGTAACAGTAAGAGTTTCGTTTTCTTTAAAAGTTTTTCTGTTTGCTTTCTAACGGGAAAACGATGGG
>CAZIMW010000042.1:0-18080 GCA_964540425.1 uncultured Flavobacterium sp. | reverse complement strand
CATAATTAATAATCGAATTTTAAAAGATTACTCTTGTTTTATAGGGGTCAAAACACCCACTATAAACGACATAGAGCCAATTAATTGTACAATTAAGCAATCTTCAAGAAAAACAAATCAAGCTTTCCCTAAGTTACATAGCGGGATACATCAATGAAGAAACTTGATGAAACTCAATTTTTCGATCTTTAGTAACATAATATTCTAAAATCATTTCGCCCCAATAACGACCATCGGTAAAGTCGGCTTGGATCCATTTGTGGTTTAGAAATTTCAGTTTGTTAATTTTCATATCGCTCTTCATTCCTACATAAGGTATTAAAGTATTATTTCCTTTTTTTAGGTTTTGATCATAGATATATTCACTTACAAAGTTTTCAATATCTTTTGCTTCAAAACCTAAACTTTCAATATAAGACATGGCATTTTCATTGCCTTGTAATGTAAAATAATTGACATCTAAAATTTCATTAGATAGCTTTTCAATAGAGTCGTTTAAGTTTTTAAATTCCTCTTTGTAATTTTTAATCTTAGCTCGTAGAGATTCAATTTTATTTTCTTGTTTTTCAAATATTTTCTTTTCATTCATATACTGAAATATTACAAACAGCATTGCAAAAAAGAATAGGTACATAAAAAAGGAACGTTTCATATTATATTATATAGAGGTTTTTAAAGTGTCATAAGCTAGGAATACATTTTCGGGAAGCGTTTTTTCTACTTCGTCGTGAAATCCTAAAATATGACTTATATGGGTTAAATAGGCTTTTTCTGGTTTAATTTTATCAATAATTACTAATGCTTCAGATAGGCTTAAATGCGAATGATGTGATTCGTGTCTCAAAGAATTTATCACTAAAACTTTGCTTCCTTTAATTTTAATAAGCTCTTCTTCAGTTATTGTTTTTACATCGGTTAAATAAGTAAGATCATCAATTCGGAAACCTAAAATAGGCAATTTAGCATGTAACGCTTCAATTGGGATTATATTTTTATTGCCAATTGTAAATATTTCTGATTTAGAAATTTCAATTTCATCTATAGTGGGTGCTCCTGGATATTTATTTTCAGTTTCAAAAATATAGCCGAAGCGTTGACGAAGGCTTTCAAAAACTCTTTTACGCGCATAAAAAGGGAAATAACCTTGTTTAAAATAAAACGGACGAATATCATCAATTCCAGCGGTGTGATCACTATGTTCGTGGGTGAATAAAATTCCGTTTAATTTAGTGACATTTTCTCGCAACATCTGCTGCCGAAAGTCGGGACCGCAGTCAATAACAATATTTATATCATCCCAAGAAATTAAAACGGATACTCTTAATCGTTTATCTTTAGGATTATCACTTTTACAAACAGGGTGATTACTAGCAATAACAGGGATTCCCTGCGATGTTCCAGTTCCTAAAAAAGTGATTGTAATCTTTGACTTCATTGGCACAAAAATAACAGTATTTATTTTGTTTCCCTATGGTATTTAGTAACTTTGTATTTTTAATATTAAAAAAATGTTATGGCTGTAAGTATCATTGGAGATAAGGAAATAGAAAGTATTCCAACAGTAAAAAGTAAAGCACTCCGAATAAATTTAAATCAGAATATTTATGGTTCATTTTCTGAAATTGGTGCTGGACAGGAAACCGTTCGTAATTTTTTTAGAGCAGGTGGAGCTTCGGGCACAATTGCCAAAACTATGTCTGCTTACGACAAAGATTTTAGCGATGCTATTTATGGGATTGAACCAGACGGAAGGTACGTAACAGAATCCCGTTTAAAAACGATGCTTTCTCATGAGATTGGGTTAATAGAACAACGAATCACAAGAGACAAACACCCAAATAAAATATTTTTTTCCTACGCAAATACGGTGACAACTATTGATTTTGCTAAAAAATACAAAGGTCACGGTTGGCTAGGTATTCGGTATCAAGTAGAACCTAATGGCGAGTATAATGAAATCTCATTGCATATCCGTTTTCATGAAAATGAAGCTACCTTACAACAACATACCCTTGGAATATTAGGTGTAAATTTAATTTATGGAGCTTATTATAAATTTGATGAACCAAAAAAATTACTCCGTTATTTATACGATCATATTGATAAAGATAAAATTGAAATAGATACCATCAACTTTTCAGGACCACAATTTGAAAATGTAGATAATAGATTGATGAGCTTACAATTGGTTAAAAACGGGATGACCGAAGCAATAATGTTTGGTCCTGATGGAAATAACATCCTGCCGGCTGCGATACTTTATAAAAAAAACATTCTTGCTTTACGTGGAAGTTTTAGACCAGTAACAAAGGTAAATATCGATATGTACGAGAAATCTTTAGAAATGTTCAAAAATGAAAAACGGGTTGATGAAGACAGAACCTTAGTGATTTTTGAAATTACACTTTCCAATTTAAGAGCTGAAGGAGAAATTAACGAAGAAGATTTTATGTCTCGTGCTCGATTACTTTGTTCTTTAGGACATACGGTAATGATTTCTAATTTTCAGGAGTATTATAAACTAGTAGAATATTTTTCAGCTTTTACCAAAAAGAGAATGGGCTTAGCACTTGGTGTAAATAACTTGATCGATATTTTTGATGAAAAATATTATCGCCATTTAAGTGGAGGAATTTTGGAAGCTTTCGGAAAATTATTCTTTAAAGATTTAAAAGTGTATTTATATCCAATGTTAAATCCTAAAACAGGAGAATACACCAACAGTGAGAACTTGAAAGTGCATCCTAGAATGAAAGAGCTTTATAAGTTCTTTAAATACAACGGAAAAGTTGTGGATATTGAAGAATTTAACAGAGACCACTTGAATATTTTCTCCAGAACAGTACTTAAAATGATTCAGAATAAAGAAGCAGGTTGGGAAGAATTATTACCAGAAGGAGTTGCGAATATTATTAAACAACAAAATCTTTTTGGATGGAAATAATTTTCTAATTAAATTTTTTTATTTTTTTTAAAATAAGTATATTGAACTTTTTAAACTAATTTAGGAGAGACTAACTCTTCTTTAATTAAACAATTATTAACTAATTTACTACAAATGAAAAAACTATTATTATTATTAACTGTTTTGTTTACAGTTAATTCTTTCTCTCAAGTTACAAACGAAGGGAAACCTCAGAGTTGGAAACAATTAAATAACTCTCAAAACATTCAAGCTAATATCTTGCCAAGCTTTGATTTAAAAGCTATCCAAGATGAAGACAAAGTAAACGATGGCCTTTTTGACAGACCATGGCGATTTGGATTTATGCACAGTGTGGACTATGGTTTTGAACAAGGACAATGGGATGTTTTAGACAACGGAGATCGAGTTTGGAGAATTCTAATCACTTCGCCAGGTGCACTTTCTTTAAACGTTATTTTTGATGACTTTTTTGTACCTGAAGGAAGTACAGTTTACCTTTATAACGACGACAAAACTGATCTTTTAGGAGCTTATACCTCAGTACAAAATCAAGAAAGTGGAATGTTAGGTACTTGGCTTGTACAAGGTGATTCTTTATGGGTTGAGTATTATGAACCAGCAAGCGTTTCTGGTCAAGGAAGGTTACACATTGCAAAAGCAACTCACGGTTACCGAAACGCAGAAACTTTTAATTTAGCTAAAGGATTAAATGACTCAGGAAATTGTAATCTTGATGTTGATTGTCCAATAGGCTCAGATTGGACTGCTTTAAAAGACCTTAATAAAAGGTCTGCAGGAATCCTGTTATCTGGAGGTAGTGGATTTTGTTCTGGTGCCCTAGTAAACAATACCGCAAACGACGGAAAACCTTACTTTTTAACTGCTAATCATTGCTTTAGCAATCCAAGTGCTTGGGCGTTTAGATTTGGATGGATTAGTCCAGACCCAGTTTGTGCTGCTACTACTAATAGCACCAATGGACCAACTAACTTAACCATTAGTGGGGCAACTCTAAGAGCTAGAAGTGCAAATGCTGATTTTTGTTTAGTCGAGATTAATACCCCTATTCCAAATGGATGGGATAGAGTTTGGGCAGGTTGGGACAAAACCGATAACTTTCCAACTTTTCAAGTAGGAATACATCACCCAAGTGGTGATATTATGAAAGTTTGTCGCGATGATAATCCAGCTACCAAAGAAGTAAATGCGGGAGCACAAACTTGGGAAATACTAGGAGGAGGAAGCGGAGGCTGGGAACTTGGTGTAACCGAGCCAGGATCTTCAGGATCACCTCTATTTGACCAAAATGGGAGAGTAATTGGACAATTATATGGCGGTGCTGCTGCTTGTTCTGGAACAAATGACAATGGAGCTTTTGATTATTACGGACGTTTTGCAGTATCTTGGGATAACGGGGCAAATGCCGCAACTCGTTTAAGAGAATGGTTAGATCCAGCAGGCTTAGATCCAGGATTTATAGATAGTTTCCCTCCTTTAATAGCTTATGCTCTAGATGGAGCTGTTGGCGTTTCTATTCCGAGTATTAATTGTGGAGATACAGAAGTAAACCCAACAATTACATTAACTAATTTTGGTACAGGTGACATTACAAGTGCAACAATCGAGTGGAATATTGACGGAGGAACAAATACAATTATAAACTTTAGCGGGAATTTAGCCCAGAGTGAGTCGGAAATTTATAATATAGGTCCAATATCAATTTCGGCAGGAACAATAGTAATAAATGCTGCTTTAACAGATGTGAATGGGATTACTGATGATAACCCAGCAAATGACACTGCCAGTAGTACTGCTGAAATTAGTGGCAGCTTTGAAACTACACAAGTTCACTTAGAATTAACAACAGATGATTATGCTGAAGAAACTTCTTGGGAGTTTCGAGATTCTAACGGAACTTTATTGTACAATTTTGGTCCATATCAAGCAACTGCAGATGATAATACAACGTTTAATTACTCTTTTGATGTTTCTGAAAATGAATGTTATACCTTCGAAATATTTGACGAGTTCGGAGACGGTATTTGTTGTGGTTTCGGAAATGGATCATACTCCCTAACAACAGACAATTCAACTGTTATTTTCACCGGAGGAGAGTTTGGAGACAGCGAAATAACAGAAATTGGTATTGGCGATGACCTTGGTTTATCCGACAATCTAGCTCAAAATATTATTATGTACCCAAATCCAGCAAGTGATTTGCTAAATATAAATATTACGAATAATAGTGGAAGCTTTACTTATTCCATAATCAATATTCTTGGTCAAGTAATTAAAGAAGGTGTAATTTACGATGGAGTAAATTCCGTTGCAGTAAATAATATTATCACTGGTCTCTATTTTGTAAGAGTTGAAGATAATGCAACAAACAAATCGGTTGTAAATAAATTAATTATAAAATAAATAGATTATAACATCATCTTATTTTACAATTAAAACGAAGCTGTCTAAAAATTTATTTTAGGCAGCTTTTTATTTTAATATTAATTTTTATTCTAATATTTGAGCAGCATGAGACTTCGTTTTCACTTTATCAATCACACGCTCAACAATTCCATCAACATTAATAATAAATGTTTTACGGTGAATCCCATCATATTCCCTGCCCATAAATTTTTTAGGTCCCCAAACTCCAAAAGCATTAATTACCTCCTTTTCTTCGTCTGCTAACAACGGAAACGGAAATTTATATTTATTTCTAAAATTTGTTTGCCTCTTTTCACTATCGGCACTAACACCTAGTAATTCAAAGCCTTGCTTTTGCAACTCTTCGTAATTATCTCTTAAATTACAAGCCTCCATAATACAACCTGGCGTACTTGCTTTAGGGTAGAAAAATACAATTACTCGCTTGCTTTTATAATCTGAAAATGAGATAGAATTTCCATCTTGATCATTTACTGTGAAATTTGGTACCATATCCCCTACTTTTAATGTATCCATTTCTTTACTTTTGTGTAAAAGTACGTAAAATGACGAAACAAGAAAAGGTAGATTTTGTAATTAAAACACTAAACGATTTATATACCGAAACTCCCATTCCTTTAGATCATAAAGATCATTATACATTGTTGATTGCTGTATTACTTTCTGCTCAGAGTACCGATAAAGGTGTTAATAAAATCACACCTTTATTATTCGGAATTGCAGATAATCCTTATGATATGATCAAACTTTCTGTTGAAGAAATTAGAGATATTATTAGACCCGTAGGACTTTCACCAATGAAATCGAAAGGAATTCACGGACTATCTAAAATATTAATAGAAAAGCACAATGGTAAAGTTCCAAAGACTTATGAAGCCTTAGAAGCGTTGCCTGCTGTGGGTCATAAAACCGCAAGTGTTGTAATGTCGCAAGCTTTTAATATTCCTGCTTTTCCAGTGGATACTCATATTCACAGATTGATGTATCGTTGGGGATTAACCAATGGAAAAAACGTAAAAGTTACTGAAAAAGATGCTAAAAGATTATTTCCTGAAGATTTATGGAACAAATTACATCTTCAAATTATTTTCTACGGAAGACAATATTCTCAAGCAAGAGGATGGGATTTAGAAAAAGATGTGATTACTACAACTATTGGAAGAAAATCTATTATTAAGGAGTATTATAAAAATAAAAAAATAAAAAAAACCTCGAATTAATTTCGAGGTTTTTCCAAAGTTTAGTTTAGAAGTGCTTCAAACTTCAATTTATTATAATCTATAACACTTAAAGCCTTAGAATAATCCAGAAGAAATTTTATTGTTTCTTCTTTTGGAACCATATTTTTATTCACAAGTTCCATGCGTGAAGTTTTAGAGTACATTTTTTGCATAAATATCGGTTTTTTAAGGTTAGTATTACCTCATAAACGCAGCAAAAAACTATTTATTGTATTAGTTGGTTAACACAATGTTATGTTTATCAATTACTTTCCTTAAATTAATAAGTGCATAACGCATTCTCCCTAAAGCTGTATTAATACTTACTCCTGTCTGTTCGCTAATATCTTTAAAGCTCATTTCTTTATAAATACGCATTAACAGTACTTCTTTCTGATCATCTGGCAACTCTTGAATCAACCTTCTTAAGTCACTTTCTACCTGACCTTTAATCATTTTCTTCTCTGCATTTAACGAACCGTCACATAGAACAGAAAAAATATTAAAATCCGAATTATTTTCAAACTTAGGCATTCTGTTATTTTTTCTAAAATGATCTATTACCAAATTATGAGAAATACGCATTACCCAAGGAATAAATTTTCCTTCTTCGTTATAAGCACCTTTTTTTAAGGTTTTTATAACTTTAATAAATGTGTCCTGAAAAATATCTTCAGTAACATCTCTATCATATACTTTAGAGTATATAAAACTGTAAATTCTTTGTTTGTGTCTGGTAATTAATTCGCTAATAGCACATTCATCACCTTTCATGTAGGCGCTAACTAATTGTGCATCTGTAGATTTGCTTTTTATCATAACATTACTTTTAAATACAAAACAACTATATATGGGGGTTGTTTAGAGTTTTTTATTTATAATTTAAAAAAGTAGTATTATCCTATAGGCAATGATTTTTATTATTTTGTGAGGCGTAAATATAATAACAAAGTTTTAATAAATGCAAAAAAAAACGAATAAATCTATAAAAAAATATTAATTCTCGTTTTTTCTTTTCTCTATTCCTAAGTAGTATCTTTGCTAAATCCCTATTAATTTTGAATAATATAAATTGAATTTCGACAAACTAGATACCAAAAAACACATCATCATTCAAGGTGCAAAATTGCATAACTTGAAGAATATTTCAGTAGCCATTCCTAGAAATAAATTGGTGGTAATTACCGGCTTATCAGGAAGCGGAAAATCTAGTCTCGCCTTCGACACACTTTATGCAGAAGGACAACGTAGGTATGTAGAAAGTTTGTCCTCTTATGCACGTCAGTTTTTAGGAAGACTCAACAAACCTAAGGTAGATTCTATCAAAGGAATTTCACCAGCGATTGCCATAGAACAAAAAGTAAATTCTACCAATCCACGATCAACCGTTGGAACTTCCACCGAAATCTATGATTACCTAAAATTATTATTTACCAGAATTGGGAAAACAATTTCACCAATTTCAGGAAAAGAGGTAAAAAAAGATACTATTTCGGATGTTATCAATTACATAAAACAGTTTTCTGAAGGCGAAAAACTCCTCCTCCTCGCTCCTATTCAATTAGAAGAAGGAAGGACGATGGAAAACAAATTAATGGCATTAGCACAACAAGGATATGCTCGTGTAAAGATTGAAAATACCATTATTCGATTGGATGAATTGAAAGAAAAAACACTTCCGAAGAAAATAGATCTAGTCGTAGATCGTATTATCACTAAAGACGATGAAGATTTTTACAACCGATTAGCAGATGCAGTGGAAATGTCATTCTTTGAAGGAAAAGGTAAACTTTATATTGAAAATCTAACAGACCTGCCTTCCGAAGCAATTGCGAAGGGAAAAGGCTCAATAAAAGAATTTAATAATCACTTTGAAGCAGACGGAATTACATTTTTAACTCCTAATGTGCATTTATTTAGTTTTAACAACCCTTATGGCGCTTGTAAAACCTGTGAAGGTTACGGTGATGTTATAGGTATTGATGACGACTTGGTTATTCCTAATACGGCGCTTTCGGTTTTTGAAAATGCCATTTTTGCTTGGCGTGGTGAAAGTATGAGTTGGTATCGCGATCAATTGGTAAATTCGGCTTATAAATTTGATTTCCCTATACATAAACCTTGGTTTGAGCTTTCCGAAGAACAAAAACAATTGGTATGGGACGGAAATAAACACTTTACTGGATTGAATAAGTTTTTTGAAGAACTGACTTCTAAAAGCTATAAAATTCAAAATCGAGTGATGCTTTCTCGTTATCGAGGAAAAACAAAATGCAGTACTTGTAAAGGGAAACGGTTGCGAAAAGAAGCGAGTTATGTAAAAGTTAACGGAACCTCTATTCAGGAATTAGTGGAGCTTCCTCTAGAAAAAGCATCTCTATTTTTTAAAAATTTAAAACTTAATAAATACGACCAAGTAATTGCCAAGCGATTATTGATTGAAATTAACAACCGACTCAAATTCTTAATCGATGTTGGTTTGAGTTATTTAACATTAAACCGAAAATCAAATACACTATCTGGAGGCGAATCACAACGAATAAACTTGGCAACATCTCTCGGAAGTAGTTTAGTAGGCTCTATGTATATTCTCGATGAACCTAGCATTGGTTTGCATCCAAAAGATACCGAACGATTAATTGAAGTATTAAAAGATCTTCGTGATTTAGGAAATACCGTAATCGTTGTCGAACACGATGAAGATATTATGAAAGCTGCCGACGAGATTATAGATATTGGTCCCGAGGCGGGAACTTTTGGTGGCGAAGTAGTAGCTTCAGGAAATTATGAAGATTTATTAAAATCGAATTCACTTACTGCCAAATACTTAAACGGAGTACTTTCTATTGAAGTACCAAATAAAAGGAGAACTTCAAAAAATAGTATTCAGCTTTTTGGTGCCAGACATAACAATCTTAAAAATATAAATGTTACTTTCCCTTTAGGTTGTTTTACGGCAATTACGGGAGTTTCAGGAAGCGGAAAAAGCACTTTGGTTAAAAAAATATTATATCCTGCAATGCTTAAAGAAATTGGAGGTTATGGAGAAAAGCCTGGGCAATTCAGTAAAATTGAAGGAGATTTTTCAAGTTTAAAAAATGTAGAATTTATCGATCAGAATCCAATTGGACGTTCCAGTCGCTCCAATCCTGTTACTTATATTAAAGCTTATGATGATATTCGGAATTTGTATGCTCACCAAAAACTTTCAGGTATTCGAGCGTATAAAGCCAAGCACTTTTCTTTTAATGTAGATGGTGGTCGATGTGAGAATTGTAAAGGAGAAGGTGAAGTCACCGTCGAAATGCAATTTATGGCAGATGTACATTTAGAATGTGATATTTGTAAAGGAAAACGTTTTAAAAAAGAAGTGTTAGAGGTTCATTTCAATAAAAAAAATATTCACGATATTTTAAGTATGACGGTTGATGATGCGATTGATTTCTTTAAACTTTACGAAGAAAAAAAGATCACCAATAAATTACAACCACTTCAAGATGTTGGATTGGGTTATGTACAGTTAGGGCAAAGTTCCTCTACTCTTTCTGGTGGTGAAGCACAACGAATTAAATTAGCTTCCTTTTTAGTAAAAGGAAACACCAAAGAAAAAGCCTTGTTTATTTTCGATGAACCTACCACAGGATTGCATTTCCATGATATCAATAAATTACTAGCTTCCTTTTACGCTTTGTTAGATAAAGGACATACCGTAATTGTGGTGGAACATAATATGGACTTGATAAAATGTGCCGACCATATTATAGATTTAGGATTGGAAGGTGGCGATAAAGGTGGAAAAGTAATGGCTGAAGGAACACCAGAGGAAGTTTCAAAAAGCAAAAAGTCACTTACTGCAAAATACCTTTTAGAAAAAATCATTGTTAAATAAATCATAAACCAACAGAAAATTATTTTTATGGCACGGTGATTGCAAACTGTATTTCCGTAAAGTAATAAGTTATACTTTCATATAAAGTTTTGGTTGGTTAGTTTTTAAAATCCGTTTTCAGGTTTATTCTGAAAGCGGATTTTTTAGTTCTACAAATTATACTTCAGAAATCAACTAATCTCATAAACACCTGTAAAGTGTCGTAAATATTGACTTCATAATTTATGGCACGGTCGTTGTAAATATAACATTGAACAATTAAAAGGAATGTTTAACCTAAATATTTGAATCATGAAAAAATCAATCACATTAGCAATCGGAATTTTCTTTGTAAGTTTATTTTCAGTAATAGCTTCAGAAGAACAAAACAATAATTACTACGGAAACGGCTATGGTAAATCTTACATTTTCAAAGAACAAAATGTGGAGTTTTCGGTGTATCCAGATGGACAGTTTGATTTTACCTATTTAGGGAACTACAACGGAAACAATTCTAGTTTAATAATTAGTTCTCCAAATGTAAACATCAGTTATAATTCGGGTTTTAATTACGATATGTATATTCAATATGATGATTATGGAGCGGTGATTCAAGTAGAAGAAATCCCAATTTATTATGACGAATTTGGACGTATAGTTGGAGTAGGTTCGGTAGAAATTAGATACTTTAATAGTCGTATAGTTCGTATTGGCGGATTAAACGTTTATTATAATAATTACGGATATTTTGCTTATACAATGGGCTATATAAATATGTTTAACTATTATTATGTATTTAGACCTTGGCACTCGTATTATGCACGTCCTTTTTATACGAATTGCGTAGCATATAACTACCCTTACAGAAGGCACTACAACCCAACAAGATACACCTATAACGTACATTCTAATTACTATTCTAACAGAGGACGAAGCAATATTGCTTACACCAACGGAAGGAGAGGTTTTAACAAACCAGGAAGCCGAATCCATTATAAAAATGGTAGAACTGCGGTTAATAAAGAGTATAAATCTAATAGAAGAAATACAACTGTAGCATCGAATTCAAGAGGTATAAATTCGAGTAATAAAAGAAGCTATTCTTCAAGTAAAAAAGGCTCAAAAAGCAATAGATACAATACTTCTTCTAATAATTCGAATACCAGAAAAGTAACTTATAGTAGAAGTAATCATTCGACTAAACCAGTTCAAAGATCTAATTATAAAAGACCTTCAAATACTACAAAACAAAAGAAAACTGTAACAATAAACAAAAGAAACAGCTCGTATAAAAGCAATACTAGAAAAACTGTAGCAACAAACTCCACTAGAAACAGTTCAAGCAACAGGAAAACAACTACAAATTCTCGAAGCAGCTCTTCAAAAATAGGTAGAGGTTTATAAAAATTTGGTTGGTTAGTTTGAAACCCTCGTTAGACAATATGTTTATCGAGGGTTTTGTTTTACCCTCAATAGCAATTTGCTCATTCTCTGAGTCAGCTCTCTCCTACTATATTTCGCAATATCTTTAGATTCTGAAACTAAACTTCCTTCTTTAAACTTTTCGTAATAAGTAAGAATTTGAGCTTTTAATTTTTTTTCTTCCGAATAAAGAAAATAGTTTCCTGAATTTGTTTCAGTAAGAATAGTTTCTACATCACTTCCGTCTGGTCCTAATGCAATAATAGGTCTTCTTGCGACCATATATTCAAATAATTTACCCGGAATAATTGCTTTGGTTTCTGGAGTATCCATTTCAACTAATAATAAAACCTGCGCATTGTATTGAAATAGAAGTGCTTCCTTATGTGAAACATAACCAATAATTTTGCTGTTTTCGGATAATCCAAATTCCTGAATACTATCTATTATTTCTTCACCAACAATACCCACTAATTTTAGCTGTAAATTGGTTTTAAAATCTTTATTTTCTTTACTAATTTCTGAAAGAACTTTCCATAAAATTTTAGGATTCCGATTGCTTAATAAGGAGCCTATATGCACCAAGGTAAATTGAGTGTCTAATTGAGTTTGAATATTATTTGAAGCTTCATATCCATTGGTAATAACTTCGATTGGTTTATTTGTTAAAGTAGAAAATTCGTTTTTTGTATTCTGACTGGTAACTACAATTTGATCTGCTTTATTTAAAACTTTCCGCTCTAATTCTTTATGTTTTTCATGAGAGGATTTGCTTAATCGTAATGATTTATGATAATGAATAGTTGTCCAAGGATCCCGAAAATCTGCTAACCATTTTATGCCTGTTTTTTCTTTTAATTGCATTCCTATTAAATGCAAACTATGTGGAGGGCCTGTGGTAATAATTGTATCTATATTATTTTCTGAAATGTATTTTTCAAGATATGCTACGGAAGGCTTCACCCAACCAACTCTAGCATCTGGAATAAAAAAATTTCCTCGAACCCAAAGCATCAATTTTTCTAATACAGATTGTTTTTTATTGGTAATAATCCCACTACTAACTTGCTTTGTTTTCTTTTTTGAAAATATTTTTGCAAATCCGTAGGGTTCTTTTATGAGTTGTTTTATGATGGTAATTCCTTTGGGCACTTCAGAAAGCAAACTTTCATCTTGCAAAGGATAATGCGGATTCTCCGGAATATAAACAGTAGGTTCAATTCCAAATCCCCTAAAATAGGTGATAAATTTCAACCAACGTTGTACTCCTGGTCCTCCTGCTGGTGGCCAATAATAGGTAATTACCAACACACCTGCAGAGGCAGGTGTGTCATAATTATTAGCTGTAAACTCACTTCTCACCAAAGCTATTTATAAATTTTTTTATGATGTAGAATCTTTATAATAAAAACAGATTTATCTTCAATTAAAAAATGCAAACCAAATGGAAATTTATTAGTGTGAGCAATCCTAATGTCTCGATACCTTTTTTGAAAATGAAAAGGGTTTGTTTTTAATTTTTCAATTATTTGGTTTATTTCAAATGAATATTTTATTGCTAAAGATTCTGAAATTAATAGATAATAATTGAATGATTCCTTAATATTAGATTGTGCTTCACCAGAAACAAATACTTTGTATTCCATTATTTTTGGAATACTTTATTTTTCACATCTTCCCAAGGAGTATAGTTTAATTCTCCTTTTTTATGTTTTTCTAACATTTCATCCACCATCAATTTATATTCATTAGATAATTCGAAATCTTGGGCTTTCTTTATTAAAATTTGCTCCATAAAATTTTTTAAGTTTCGACCTTCTTTTTCAGCTTGAATATTTAATAGTACAATCGTTTCCTCATTTAAAGAAACTTCCTTTCTTTTTTTTTGTAGCATCATCGTGATTTATACGGCTAATATACGTATAAAATACGATTATTTGATATTTTGGTTTTTTAGGCTTTTAAGCTTTCTTTTTCATGAGATTCCTGCCTGCGAAAAAATACAGCCCCACCAACAAATACCAACAAAAACAAAATACTACTCGCTAAACTTATCTTACTTCCAGTTGCAACAACTTGAGGTTCAAATTTAAATTCAATAATATGTTTCCCCTCAGGAATTGTCATCGCACGCAACACATAATTTGCTCTAAAATAATTTGTTAATTCCCCATCTATATAAGCATTCCAACCTTTTGGGTAATATACTTCAGAAAAAACAGCTAGTTGTGGAGAGTTAGTTTCAGATTTGTATTTTAAATAATTTGGACTATGACTTAGCAACTTAATTGTGGCTGTAGAATCTCTTTGTATGTTTTCTAAAGGCAGAAAACCTTTAAATCCCTTATTAATAATGGCTGTTTTCTTGGTATCTAAGCTATCTAAAAATTTAATTTCTTCATTAGCATTTTTAGCAAATAGCACATTTTCTACCAACCAAGCAGGGCCGTTTGCATAGGGATTTCGTTGTGGAACAGCAGTACCATTTTTACTTTGTGTAATGATGTAACGAACATTCATCATATTCAAAATTCCAACATCGCCTTTGCTTAAATAAAAATTATCAATATCCTGTATTCTTCCTAGTTTTGCAGCGTGATAACCTCCTAAAGCATTGTGGTAATAACTTGCTCTTCCACTATTAAATGGATTTGTCGTTATATCATACACTCTAAAATAACCACTATCTTTAAGTATCTCTTTGTCTGCAAAGTTTTCCTGAAAAGGGTGATCCATTACTCGAGCCATTACAAAATCATCATTATTTACATAGCGTCTATCTACTCCAACTAAATCAATAACGATCAACAACCCTAAAACACCAATAGCTAAACTTAGTTTTAGTTTTTCTTTTAAAAACAACAAAAGTACTCCTGCTGAAACCAATACAAATATCAAAGACCGAATTGCATCTGTCATAAATAATGTCATTCGATCTTCTCGCATAGCATCCACAAAATCAGGTCCCAAATCCTTCATAAAATAAGAATCGTAAGGACTTGAAAAACTAAACAAGGAAGATTTAAATAAGATAAATAGCATGGTAATTCCACCAGTAATTCCAGTTGCATACAACAATGCTTTCCTTCTTGTTTCTGAATTTTCTGAAGCCTTAAAAAAGAAATGTTGCAATCCAACAATAGCTAATATTGGTAATATCATCTCTAATAAAACCTGAATGGATGAAACCGCTCTAAACTTGTTATATAAAGGAATATATTCAATAAATAAGTCTGTTAATAAACTGAAATTTTTTCCCCAAGATAAAAACAAGCTAAGTAAAAAACCCGCAGTTAACCACCATTTTAATTTTCCTTTTATTAGAAATAACGCAAGAATTGCTAAAAACACAATTACAGCACCCACATAAGCTGGAGCAGCAACAATAGGTTGATTTCCCCAATACATTGGCACTTGTTGTAATATCTGATTTGCTTCTTGAGGCGATGCTCCCAATTGCATCACAGCATCTAAAGTTTTTGGGTCTTTAGGAAGAGGTTCTGAATTACCACCACCCATAAATCTAGGAATAAATAAGTTAAAACTTTCTAATTTTCCGTAGCTATATTCTGTAATATAATCATCGTCTAATCCTTTGTTTGCTTCTTTTGCGCTTCCGTCGGCATTGATTGTTAGTTCACTTTTTCCTCTGGTGGAAGTAGCTGCATATTCTTTGGTTGCTAGAATGTTTGTTGCGTTCATTCCTATTGCCAATAAAACTCCTGCAGCCATAATTCCGACTGCTTTAAAGTACTGCGGAAGGGTTTTATTTTTTACCGCATCAATCAAATAAACGATTCCTATAACAATTACCAAAAGCATTAAATAATAAGTCATCTGGAAGTGGTTTGCAACCAATTCCAATGCCATAGCGATGGTAGTGAGTAAGAAACCATAGAGATATTTTTTTCTAAAAGTGAGTATAACTCCACTTAAAACCAAGGGCATATAAGCAATTGCATGTGCTTTTGCATTATGACCAACTCCTAAAATTATTATCAGATAGGTTGAAAATCCAAAAGCCAAAGCACCTATAAAGGCTAATTTATAATCTATTTTTAAGACTAAAAATAAAATATACATACCTATAAAATACAGAAAAAGATAATCGGCAGGTCTTGGTAAAAACCGAATAGTTAAGTCTAATTTTTTTATATAATTATGCGGATATTTAGCTCCTAATTGGTAGGTAGGCATTCCTCCAAAAGCAGAATTGGTCCAATATGTTTCTTCTCCTGTTACCTTTCTGAAATCATTTTGCTGCTTTGCCATTCCCGTATATTGCACAATATCGCTTTGAAATATTTTTTTTCCTTGTAAAACAGGACTAAAATATGCCAAAGAGATAATTACAAATAAAATAAGGACTATAAAATGAGGCAGAAATTTTTTATATTGTTGCATAAATAAGTTTGAAAATAAAAACTGGGGGGAATTTATGAAAAAATGATGAATCCCTTCAATAATAAAGCTTGTAAAAGTTTAAAGTTTATTCTATTTCTTCATAATCCACATATTCACCAACAGAAGATTTAGAAGTTTTTGTACTTGCTTTTGAAGTATCAATAGTAACTTTACCTTCGTCTTGTTTATTATTAGGTGTATTAAATGGGTTGTCACCAAAAACCTGTCCAAATCGCTCATTTGCTTTCTTCGCAACATATCGCATTAAGAAAGGTTTTGAAAATTTTAAAATAATCTTCAAAGCATAATATACCAGAAGTATAATTAAAATCGTTTCTAAAAAAGAATTCATAGTTTTTTAATTCTTGTCAAAAATACAAATAGTCTATTTAATTTTAAAAAAAACTACTATTAAATAAATGATAAATATATATCTTTGAACTTAACTGATTTTTTTATGAAAGCAACCCAAAACAGCATACTATTAATTTTACTATTTAGTTTTTTTAGTGTTTCAGCACAATACACTGAAACCATTAATTCCAACCGTCCTGGCTTTTCACAAGGAGCTTTTTCTGTAGGAAAAAAAATCTTACAACTTGAAACAGGTTTTGGCTACGGAACAGAAGACCATCGTCTTAAAAACACTGAAACCAACGTTTTCTTAATCGATTACAATGTTCGTTACGGAGTTTGGAAAGAAGAATTAGAAATAAGTTTAACTGGTGGGTTTCGTTCTGAAAACATTACAGATAAAAATGGAACAAATGGTAGTTATAAGGTTAGTAATTTCACCTCCAACACACTTGGTGCTAAATATTTATTTTTTGATCCCTATCGCAAAAAAGAACTAGAAAAACCAAATCTTTATAGTTGGAAAGCAAATAACTCTTTCCATTGGAGAGATTTAGTTCCTGCAATATCTATTTATGCAGGTGCAAATTTCGATACAAAAGATAATCCGCTTACACATATTCAAAATAATATTTCTGTAATTGAAACAGGAATAGAAATTAGCCCAACTGTTGCTATAGCTACCCAAAACAACTGGGGAAGCTGGGTTTTTGTTGTTAATATTATTGGTGATCGTGTTACTTTAGATGAAGCTTCTTATTCTTATATACTAACGCTAACACATACTTTTAACGCAAAAATGTCTGCATTTTTAGAGAACCAAGGGATTAGTAGTGACTTGTATGCAGATCAAATATTTAGAGGCGGAGTTGCCTATTTATTTAATCAGGATTTTCAAATTGACGCATCTATGTTAATGAATTTTAAAGATACTCCTTCAAGGTTTATGGGAAGATTAGGTATTTCATACCGATTTGATATGCACGAAAAAGATGAGTATATAGAAGACAAAGGGAAAGCAGGAAGAGAGAAAAAGAAAGAAGAAAAAGGTACTAGTAAAAAAGAGAAGAAGAAGAAGAAGAAGAAGAAGAAGAAGAAGAAGAAGAAGAAAAATAATAAACGAAAAGATAGCATTGATTTTGAAGAAGATGAGGGTGGACTTTAAGTTTTATGATTGAATATTGAAATGATTGAATTAAAAGAAATAACAACAAAACAGGGAATTAAACAGTTTGTAAAATTTCCTTTTAGTATTTACAAAAACTGCAAATACTGGGTTCCTCCTCTCACAGACGATGAGATGGAAACGTTAGACAAACAAAACAACCCTGTTTTTAAAAACGCTGATGCTTGGTATTATTTAGCTTATAAAAACGGTAAAACAGTTGGAAGAATTGCAGTAATCATCAATCACATTGAAGTCAATGAGCTTAACAAGAGA
>CAZIMW010000041.1:2749-18269 GCA_964540425.1 uncultured Flavobacterium sp. | reverse complement strand
TTGGTTTTCTTGTTTAGTGCAGTTGATGGTGTAGAGCCTCAATCTGAAACTAACTGGAGACTAGCAGATAATTATAATGTGCCAAGAATTGGTTTTGTAAATAAAATGGATCGTCAAGGTTCTGATTTCTTAATGGTGAATCGCCAAGTAAAAGAAATGTTAGGTTCCAATGCGGTGCCTATCGTTCTTCCTATTGGTGAAGAAGGAGATTTTAAAGGAGTTGTTGATCTTGTTAAGAATCGCGCTATTATTTGGCATGAGGAAAACATGGGAGCAACATTCGATATTATCGATATTCCTGAAGATTTAAAAGAAGAAACAAAAAAATATAGATCATTATTAATTGAAGAAGTTGCTTCATACGATGAGAATCTATTAGAAAAATTCATGGAAGATGAAGATTCTATTACAGAAGACGAAGTGCACGCTGCACTTAGAGCTGCCGTAATGGATATGGCTATCATTCCAATGATTTGCGGTTCTGCCTTTAAAAATAAAGGAGTTCAGTTCTTATTGGATGCAGTATGTAGATACTTGCCTTCTCCATTAGATAAAGAAGCTATTATAGGTACAGATCCTGATACGGATGAAGAGATATCAAGAAAACCATCAGTAGATGAGCCGTTTTCAGCTTTAGCATTTAAAATAGCAACCGATCCTTTTGTAGGTCGTTTGGCGTTTTTTCGTGTGTATTCTGGTCGTTTAGATGCAGGGTCTTATGTGTTAAATAATCGTTCTGGTAAAAAAGAACGTATTTCTCGTATTTATCAAATGCACGCTAATAAGCAAAATGCTATCGATTTTATTGAAGCAGGAGATATTGGTGCTGCGGTAGGTTTTAAAAGTATTAAAACAGGAGACACTTTGTCAGATGTAAAACACCCTATAGTGTTGGAAAGTATGGACTTCCCAGATCCAGTAATTGGTATTGCTGTGGAGCCTAAAACAAAAGCAGATGTTGATAAGTTAGGTATGTCTTTAGCAAAACTTACTGAAGAAGACCCAACCTTTACAGTAAGAACAGATGAAGCATCAGGACAGACTATTATTTCTGGTATGGGTGAGCTTCACTTAGATATTATTGTTGACCGTTTAAGACGTGAGTTTAAGGTTGAAGTAAATCAAGGACAACCTCAAGTGGAGTATAAAGAAGCAATTACTCGCGAAGCGCACCATAGAGAAACTTATAAGAAACAATCAGGTGGTCGTGGTAAATTCGGTGATATCGTATTTACATTAGAACCTGCTGAAGAAGGAAAACCTGGTCTTGAGTTTATAAATAAAATTAAAGGAGGTAATGTTCCTAAAGAATTTATACCATCTGTAGAAAAAGGATTTAAAATGGCTATGGTAAATGGTCCTTTAGCTGGATTTGAAGTAGATAGTATGAAGGTAACTTTAACAGATGGATCTTATCACGATGTGGATTCAGATCAATTATCGTTTGAGTTAGCAGCAAAACTAGGGTTTAAAGCGGCAGCAAAAGCAGCAGGAGCTGTGATTATGGAGCCGATTATGAAATTAGAAGTACTTACTCCTGAAGCAAACATGGGAGATATAGTAGGAGATCTTAACCGTCGCCGAGGTCAATTAAGTGATATGGGTGATCGTTCAGGTTCTAAAGTAATTAAAGCTACAGTTCCATTATCTGAAATGTTCGGATATGTTACAACTTTAAGAACTTTATCATCAGGTAGAGCAACTTCAACAATGGAATTTTCACATTATGCAGAAACTCCTTCAAACATATCTGAAGAAGTGATTGCAAAAGCAAGAGGAACAGTTAACGCTTAATATAACAGCAATGAGTCAAAAAATTAGAATAAAGCTAAAATCTTACGATCACAATTTAGTGGATAAATCTGCTGAAAAAATTGTTAAGACAGTAAAAAGCACTGGAGCAGTTGTAACGGGACCTATCCCATTACCAACTCATAAAAAAATATTTACAGTATTACGTTCGCCACACGTAAACAAGAAGAGTAGAGAGCAATTTCAATTATGTTCTTACAAAAGACTTTTGGATATCTACAGTTCTTCTTCAAAAACAATCGATGCTTTAATGAAACTAGAGTTACCAAGTGGGGTTGAAGTAGAAATTAAGGTGTAATTATATAATTCAGAATTAAGAATTCTGAATTATAAATTAGAAAACATGTCCGGAGCTTGATAGCAAAGGAAAAACGGAAACAAAATAACATTCAGGGTTGAATTTATTTTGACCCTGTTTTATTTTCAGAAGAAAGGGAAGTCCTTCAGAAGAAAATAATTAAAATAAAAGAGAGATTTCTGCAGACACAGAAGTCAATTACTAATAATTAAATTAATAAATATGTCTGGGTTAATTGGAAGAAAGATAGGTATGACTAGTATCTTTGACGAAAACGGGAAAAACATTCCTTGTACCGTTATTGAGGCAGGTCCCTGTGTTGTTACCCAAGTCAGAACCAAAGAGGTTGACGGGTACGAAGCTCTTCAACTTGGTTTCGATGACAAGAAGACTGCTACTAAAGCTGCTCAAGGGCACGCTAAAAAGGCAGGAACCGCTGTAAAGCGTAAAGTCGTTGAATTCCAAGGATTTGAAGAAGATTACAAATTAGGCGACACGATTTCTGTGGAGCATTTTAATGAAGGTGAGTTCGTGGATATTTCAGGAACTTCAAAAGGAAAAGGATTTCAAGGTGTTGTAAAACGTCACGGATTTGCTGGTGTGGGTCAAGCTACTCACGGTCAACATAACCGATTAAGAGCTCCTGGATCTATTGGTGCAGCATCATATCCTGCAAGAGTATTTAAGGGTATGCGAATGGCTGGACAAATGGGTAACGAAAAAGTGAAAGTACAAAACCTAAAAGTATTAAAAGTAGTGGCTGATAAGAACCTGCTTGTAGTAAAAGGATGTATTCCTGGTGCTAAAAATGCTTACGTAACGATTCAGAAATAATGAAGGTAGCAGTATTAGACAAAAACGGAAAAGACACAGGTAGAAAGGTTGAACTTTCTAAAGATGTGTTTGGAATAGAGCCTAACAATCACGCCTTATATCTTGATGTAAAGCAATATCTTGCAAATCAAAGACAAGGTACGCATAAATCAAAAGAAAGAGCGGAGATTCAAGGAAGTACAAGAAAAATCAAAAAACAAAAAGGAACAGGTACCGCTCGTGCGGGTAGTATCAAGTCTGGTGTTTTTAGAGGTGGTGGAAGAATGTTTGGTCCTAGACCAAGAAATTACTCTTTCAAATTAAATAAGAACCTTAAAAGATTAGCGCGTCGTTCTGCATTGAGTATCAAAGCAAACGAGAAAGCAATTTTAGTAATTGAGGACCTTAATTTTGATGCTCCAAAAACTCAAGAATTTACAGCAGTTTTAAAGTCTTTAGGACTTGATGCTAAAAAATCCTTATTTGTGTTGGGAGAGTCAAATAATAATCTATATTTGTCCTCGCGTAATTTAAAAAGCACTGAAGTGATAACTAACTCTCACTTAAGTACTTATAAAATAATGAACGCAAGCAGCTTAGTGTTGTTTGAAAGTTCGTTAGAAGGAATTGAATCAAACTTAAGTAATTAGAAATAATGAATATCTTAATTAAACCTATAATTACAGAAAAAGCAACGGCTGATGTTGAAGAATTCAACAGATATACGTTTGCGGTGAATACAAAGGCGAACAAGGTAGAAATTAAAAAAGCGGTGGAAGCTGCTTATGAAGTTTCGGTTACTAAAGTTCGAACTATAAATGTCCGCCCAGATAGAAAAACTCGTCATACAAAAACGGGAGTTCAAACTGGTAAAACTAATGCTATTAAAAAGGCAATAGTACAGTTGGCGGAAGGTGATACAATAGATTTTTACAGTAACATCTAAGCAATTAGATAAATTAGACAAAAATGTCAGTAAGAAAATTAAAACCAATCACCCCAGGACAGCGATTTAGAGTTGTAAATGGATATGACGCCATAACAACTGATAAGCCGGAGAAAAGTTTATTAGCTCCGATTAAAAGAACTGGGGGACGTAACAGTCAAGGAAAAATGACCATGCGCTATATAGGTGGGGGTCATAAAAGACGTTATCGAATTATCGATTTCAAACGTAACAAAGCAGGAGTACCTGCAACAGTTGCATCAATTGAGTATGATCCAAATCGTACTGGATTTATCGCTTTATTAAATTACCAAGATGGTGAGAAGCGATATGTTGTTGCGCAAAGTGGACTTAAAGTTGGGCAGAATATCATTTCAGGAGACAAAGTGGCTCCAGAAATTGGTAACTGTATGCTTTTAGAAAATATTCCTTTAGGTACTATCATTTCTTGTATCGAATTACATCCAGGCCAGGGAGCCGTATTAGCGCGTAGTGCTGGTGCATTTGCTCAATTAATGGCTCGTGATGGAAAGTTTGCTACTATAAAATTACCTTCAGGAGAAACTCGTTTAATATTAGTTACTTGTTCAGCAACTATTGGAGCTATTTCAAATAGTGATCATCAATTGTTAGTTTCAGGTAAAGCGGGAAGATCTAGATGGTTAGGTAGAAGACCAAGAACAAGACCAGTAGTGATGAATCCTGTTGATCACCCAATGGGTGGTGGTGAAGGTAAATCTTCTGGTGGACATCCACGTTCTAGAAACGGTATTCCTGCAAAAGGATTCAGAACCCGTTCTAAAACTAAAGCAAGTAATAAATATATAATCGAACGTAGAAAGAAATAAGATATGGCACGATCGTTAAAAAAGGGACCTTACGTTCACTATAAATTAGACAGAAAAGTACAACAAAACGTTGAGTCGAATAAAAAGACTGTAATCAAAACTTGGTCACGGGCTTCAATGATAACTCCGGATTTTGTTGGACAAACCATAGCAGTACATAATGGAAGACAATTTATTCCTGTATATGTAACAGAAAATATGGTAGGACATAAATTAGGAGAATTTTCACCAACGAGATCATTCCGTGGTCACGCAGGTGCAAAAAACAAAGGAAAAAAATAAGCCATGGGAGTTCGTAAAAGAGAAAGAGCAGAAAAAATCAAGGAAGCAAAGAAAACAATGTACTTTGCTAAATTGAATAATTGCCCTACATCACCTAGAAAGATGCGCTTAGTTGCAGATTTAGTTCGTGGTGAAAAAATAGACAAAGCGCTAAATATTTTAAAGTTTAGCCCAAAAGAAGCTTCACGTCGTTTAGAGACATTGTTATTGTCTGCCATTGCAAATTGGCAAGCAAAAAATGAAGAAGCTTCAATTGAAGACGCTGATCTTTTTGTAAAAGAAATCCGAGTGGACGGAGGAAGTATGTTAAAAAGACTTCGCCCCGCACCACAAGGACGTGCACACAGAATTAGAAAAAGAAGCAACCACGTAACACTTGTGCTTGCTGCTAACGATAACACACAAAGCAATTAATAAATGGGACAAAAAACAAATCCAATCGGAAATCGCTTAGGTATCATTAGAGGATGGGAATCCAACTGGTACGGAGGCAACGACTACGGCGATAAATTAGCTGAAGACGACAAGATTAGAAAATATGTTCATGCTCGTTTGCAAAAAGCTAGTGTGTCAAGGGTAATTATTGAGCGTACCCTTAAGCTTGTAACCGTTACTATCACTACTGCAAGACCTGGTATTATTATTGGGAAAGGTGGTCAAGAGGTAGACAAGTTAAAAGAAGAGCTTAAAAAAATTACTGATAAAGATGTACAAATAAACATCCACGAGATTAAGAGACCTGAAATGGATGCTTTTTTAGTAGGAGCTAGTATTGCAAGACAAATTGAAAATAGAATTTCATACCGTCGTGCAATAAAAATGGCTATCACTGCTGCAATGCGTATGAATGCTGAAGGTATTAAAGTGCAAATTTCAGGCCGTTTAAACGGAGCTGAAATGGCACGATCTGAATCTTATAAAGATGGACGTATTCCTTTATCAACATTTAGAGCCGATATTGATTATGCTTTAGTTGAGGCGCACACTACTTATGGTAGATTGGGTGTTAAAGTATGGATTATGAAAGGTGAAGTGTACGGAAAAAGAGAGCTTTCTCCATTGGTTGGTTTAACCAAGAAAGGTGGAAAAGGCGGTAACAACAAACGAGGTGGTGCGAACAAATCACGTCGTAGAAAGTAATTTTTAAATAGAATAAAATGTTACAACCAAAAAGAACGAAGTTTCGTAAACAGCAAAAAGGTAGAATGAAAGGCAATGCCGGTCGTGGAAACCAATTAGCGTTTGGAACTTTTGGTATAAAATCTTTAGATTCAAATTTCTTGACATCACGTCAAATTGAAGCTGCACGTATTGCTGCTACTCGTTTTATGAAAAGAGAAGGTTCTATCTGGATAATGATATTCCCAGACAAACCTATTACAAAGAAACCTCTTGAAGTACGTATGGGTAAAGGTAAAGGTGCTGTAGAATATTGGGCAGCTGTGGTGAAACCAGGAAGAATGTTGTTTGAAGTATCTGGAGTTCCAATTGAAACTGCAAAAGAGGCTTTACGGCTTGCAGCTCAAAAATTACCAGTAAAAACAAAATTCATTGTATCTAGAACATTTCAAGCTTAATTTATTATGAAACAATCTGAAATAAAAGAGGCATCAACAGCGGAATTACAAGAAAAGCTTTCTGATAACAGAAAGGCATTTTCAGACTTAAAAATGGCACATGCCATTACACCGTTGGAAAATCCAATTCAACTTAAAGCACAAAGAAGAGCTATAGCGAGAATTGCGACTGAACTAACTAAAAGAGAAGTACAATAGTACCAAGCTGAAAGATGGAAAAAAGAAATTTAAGAAAAGAACGTATAGGTATAGTTACTAGTAACAAAATGGATAAGTCTATTGTTGTTGCAGAAGTAAAAAAAGTAAAACACCCAATGTACGGAAAGTTCGTGTTGAAAACTAAGAAATATGTTGCACACGACGAGACAAATGACTGCAACGAAGGTGATAAAGTAAGGATCATGGAAACACGACCTATGAGTAAAACTAAATGTTGGAGATTAGTAGAAATAATCGATAGAGCTAAGTAGATATGTTACAACAAGAGTCAAGACTAAAAGTTGCAGATAATACTGGAGCTAAAGAAGTACTAACAATTCGTGTGTTAGGCGGAACCAAGAAAAGATACGCTTCAATAGGAGATAAGATTGTAGTTACTGTAAAAGACGCTACACCTAATGGAACTATCAAAAAAGGAGCTGTTGCTACTGCGGTAGTTATACGTACTAAGAAAGAAGTAAGAAGACCTGACGGATCTTACATCCGTTTCGATGATAATGCTTGTGTGCTTTTAAACCCACAAGGAGAAATGATTGGAACTCGTGTATTTGGACCTGTTGCAAGAGAGCTTCGTGACAAGCAATTTATGAAAATTGTATCATTAGCACCAGAAGTGCTTTAAATTGAAAACAAAGATGATAAAGCTTAAATTAAAATCTGGAGATAATGTTGTTATTACTGCTGGAGATCATAAAGGATCTGAAGGTAAAGTAATGAAAATAATTATTGAAAAGAATAAAGCAATAGTAGAAGGAGTAAATATGGTTTCTAAACATGAGAAGCCTAGTGCTAACAATCCTCAAGGTGGAATTGTAAAAAAGGAAGCAGCTATTCATATCTCTAACCTATCGTTAATCGATCCTAAAACAGGAACGGCTACACGAGTTGGTTATAGAATGGAAGATGGAAAGAAAGTACGTTTTACTAAAAAATCGAATCAAGTAATATAGTTATGGGATATTCACCAAGACTTAAAGAAGAATATAAGAGCCGAGTTATTAGCGCTCTTAAAGAAGAATTTGGCTATACAAACATTATGCAAGTACCAAAACTTGAGCGCATCGTTGTGTCTCGTGGAGTTGGTGCTGCAGTAGCTGATAAGAAACTAATAGAATACGCATCAGATGAGCTTACCATGATTACGGGGCAAAAAGCGGTGACAATTCTATCAAAGAAAGATGTTGCGAATTTTAAACTTCGTAGCGGTATGCCAATTGGTACAAAAGTAACTTTACGTGGTGAGCGTATGTTTGAGTTTTTAGATAGACTTATTACATCTGCATTACCTCGTGTAAGAGATTTTAACGGAATTAAAGCTACGGGATTTGACGGTAGAGGAAATTATTCTTTAGGAGTAGTTGAACAACTTATCTTTCCAGAAATTAATATCGATAAAATTAAAAAAGTAGATGGTATGAATATTACATTCGTAACTTCTGCCGCTACCGATAAAGAAGCAAAATCATTACTAACTGAATTAGGTTTACCTTTTAAAAAGAACTAATATGGCTAAAGAATCAATGAAAGCCCGTGAGGTTAAAAGACAAAAAATGGTAGCAAAGTATGCAGCTAAACGTAAAGCTTTAAAAGACGCTGGCGATTATGAAGGATTACAAAGATTACCAAAAGATGCTTCTCCAGTACGTTTACATAACCGTTGTAAAATTACAGGAAGACCAAAAGGGTATATGAGAACGTTTGGTATTTCACGTGTAACATTTCGTGAAATGGCAAATCAAGGTTTAATTCCAGGTGTTAGAAAAGCAAGTTGGTAATAACATTTTAAAAGAAAAGAGATGAATATAGATCCAATAGCAGATTATCTAACAAGAGTTAGAAATGCAGTGAATGCAGGACACAGAGTAGTTGAAATACCTGCGTCTAAAGTAAAGAAAGAAATGACAAAGATCTTATTTGATCAGGGATATATCTTAAGCTATAAATTTGAAGACGATAAAGGACATCAAGGTTCAATTAAAATCGCCTTAAAATACGATAAGCTTACAAAAGACCCCGTAATTAAAGAGATTCAAAGAATTAGTAAACCAGGTTTACGTAAGTATTCAAGTTCTTCAGAATTACCTCGTATTTTGAATGGTTTGGGAATTGCAATTGTTTCAACTTCTCACGGAGTGATGACAGGAAAGCAAGCTCAAGCTCAAAATGTAGGTGGAGAAGTATTGTGTTACGTATACTAAAATAAAGACAAGAACTAATGTCAAGAATAGGTAAAAACCCGGTAGCAATCCAAGAAGGAGTTACAGTTGAAATAAAAGACAACGTAATTACGGTAAAAGGAAAATTAGGTGAATTGTCACAAGAATTTTCAGGAGTTACAATAAAAGAAAATGACGGAAACGTTATAGTAGAGCGCGATTCAGATTCTAAAGAAAACAGAGCAAAACATGGTCTGTATAGGTCTTTAATCAATAACATGATTGAAGGTGTAAATAAAGGTTGGACAAAAGAGCTAGAATTAGTAGGTGTAGGTTATCGTGCTTCTAATCAAGGTCAGAAATTAGATATAGCAGTTGGTTTCTCTCACAATATTGTGTTAGATGTTGCACCAGAAGTTAAAGTAGAAACAATCTCTGATAAAGGTAAAAATCCAATAATAAAATTAACTTCTCACGACAAACAATTAGTAGGACAAGTTGCGGCTAAAATCCGTGGTTTTAGAAGACCTGAGCCATACAAAGGAAAAGGGATCAAGTTTGTAGGAGAAATAATAAGAAGAAAAGCAGGTAAATCTGCATAACAAATAAAGTTATGGCATTATCAAAAACAGATAGAAGAGAACGCTTACGTTTCAGAATCAGAAAAACTGTTTCCGGAACTACACAACGACCTCGTTTGGCAGTTTTCAGAAGTAATAAAGAAATTTATGCGCAAATTATTGACGATGTAAATGGAGTAACTATTACTGCTGCATCTTCAAGAGATAAAGATATAGACGCTTCAAAAGTAAATAAAGTTGAAGCTGCTAAATTAGTAGGAAAAGCAATCGCTGAAAAAGCTATTAAAGCTGGTATCGAAACAATTACTTTCGATAGAGGTGGTTACTTATACCATGGAAGAGTAAAATCATTAGCTGAAGGAGCTCGCGAAGGCGGACTAAAATTCTAAGAAATATGTATCAAGATTATAAAAACGTAGAGTTAGTTAAACCAGGAGGTCTAGAATTAAAAGATCGTTTAGTAGGGGTTCAACGTGTAACTAAAGTAACTAAAGGGGGTAGAACCTTTGGGTTTTCTGCTATTGTTGTAGTAGGTGACGAAAATGGAGTTGTAGGTCAAGGACTTGGAAAATCGAAAGATGTTGCAAGTGCAATTGCTAAAGCGATAGAAGACGCTAAGAAAAACTTAGTACGTATTCCATTAAACAAAGTTACTTTACCACATGAGCAAAAAGGTAAATACGGTGGAGCTAGAGTAAATTTATTACCAGCTTCAGCGGGTACAGGAGTTATTGCTGGTGGTGCTGTTCGTGCAGTATTAGAAGCAGTTGGGGTACACGATGTATTATCAAAATCTCAAGGATCTTCAAATCCACACAATGTAGTAAAAGCAACTTTTGATGCTTTATTACAAATGAGAAGCGCTGCAACAATCGCTAAACAAAGAGGAATTTCTTTAGAAAAAGTATTTAAAGGATAAAACTAAGAGAAATGGCAAAAATAAAAGTAACAAAGGTTCGTAGTGCGATTAATCGTACACAAAACCAAAAAAGAGTACTAGAATCTTTAGGTCTTCGTAAAATGGGTCAAACTGTTGAGCATGAAGATACCTTAAGTATTCTTGGTATGATCAGAAAAGTTAATCACTTAGTTTCAGTTGAAACTAAATAAGTAAATTAAAATTATGAATTTAAGTAACTTACGACCGGCAGCAGGTTCGGTAAAAAATCAAGGCAAGCGAGTAGGTCGCGGACAAGGTTCAGGTAAAGGAGGAACAGCAACCCGAGGTCACAAAGGTGCTAAATCTCGTTCTGGATATTCTAAGAAATTAGGATTTGAAGGTGGGCAAATGCCACTTCAACGTCGTGTTCCTAAGTTTGGTTTTAAAAACATCAACCGTAAAGATTACCAAGGTGTAAATCTTGATGTAATTCAACAATTAGTTGATGACAAGAAAATTAAAGACACATTAGACTTTGACACTTTCGTAGAATTAGGATTAGTTGGCAGAAAAGAACTTTTAAAAGTTTTAGGAAGAGGAGAGTTAAAAGCAAAATTAACAGTTACAGCGCATAAATTTTCAGCTTCAGCAAAAGAAGCTATCGAAAAAGCTGGAGGTGAAGTAGTAACATTGTAATTTTAAATAAGGATGAAATTTATTGAAACCTTAAAAAACGTTTGGAAAATTGAAGAACTGCGTAACCGTATTCTTCTTACTTTAGGACTTTTGTTAGTGTATCGTTTTGGAGCACAAGTAGTGTTACCAGGAATTGATGCTTCAAAACTAGCTGAGTTTGCAGGTAAGTTTGATGGTGGTGGATTAGGAGGATTACTTAATGCTTTTACAGGAGGAGCATTTGCAAATGCTTCGGTTTTTGCATTGGGTATTATGCCTTATATCTCTGCATCTATTGTGGTGCAGTTAATGCAGATTGCAATTCCATACTTACAAAAATTACAGAAAGAAGGAGAAAGTGGTAGAAAGAAAATTAATCAAATTACAAGATGGTTAACCATTGGTATTTGTTTGGTTCAAGCACCTACTTACTTAATAGGATTACCCGCATTGGGAGTTCCTGCAGAAGCATTTATTTTGGGACAAACAACAATGTTCTTTATTTCATCTACAATAATACTAGTAACTGGTTGTGTATTCGCAATGTGGTTGGGTGAAAAAATTACAGACAAAGGTATTGGTAACGGAATCTCAATTTTAATATTAGTTGGTATTATTGCAAATATGCCTCAATCTTTTGCTCAAGAATTAGCATCTAGATTTGAAAACCAAGGTGGAATGATAATGATTCTTATCGAATTAGCAATCTGGTTTGTTATCATACTTGCTTCAATTATGCTAGTAATGGCAGTTCGTCAAATTCCTGTACAATATGCAAGAAGAACAGCGAGTGGTGGATATGAAAAAAATATTTTTGGTGCAAGACAATTTATTCCTTTAAAGCTGAACGCTTCTGGGGTAATGCCAATTATATTTGCACAAGCAATTATGTTTGTGCCCGCATTAATTGGAGGAGCTTCTTTTATGAAAGATTCAGACATTGGTCAATGGATGCAAGTTAATTTTAACGATATGTTTGGGCTTTGGTACAATGTTTTATTTGCAGTACTGATTATTATCTTTACGTATTTCTATACAGCAATCACAGTGCCAACCAATAAAATGGCTGATGATTTAAAACGTAGTGGAGGATTTATTCCAGGGATAAAACCAGGAACAGATACTGCAGAATTGTTAGATAGAATTATGTCGCAAATAACACTTCCAGGATCTATTTTCCTTGCAGCAATAGCAATATTCCCTGCAATAGCAGTTAAGGTAATTGGAATCCAACAAGGTTGGGCATTATTTTATGGTGGTACTTCATTAATTATATTAGTGGGTGTTGCGATAGATACCATGCAACAAATAAATTCATACCTATTAAATCGTCATTACGATGGTTTAATGAAAACAGGTAAAAATCGTAAAGCAGTAGCATAATGGCAAAACAACCAGCAATAGAACAAGACGGAACTATAACAGAAGCATTATCTAATGCAATGTTTAGAGTTGAATTAGAAAATGCACATGTTGTAACCGCACACATATCTGGTAAAATGCGTATGCACTATATAAAATTATTACCAGGAGATAAAGTTAAATTAGAAATGAGTCCTTACGATTTATCAAAGGCTCGTATCACATATAGATATTAATTAGTAATGAATCGAGTATAAATAAAAGCGTATCGTTTTAAGTAAATACTTTAAGCGAATAGCATTTGATCGATTTATTAAATATTATACAAATGAAAGTAAGAGCATCTATTAAAAAAAGAAGTGCCGAATGCAAAATAGTTCGCAGAAAAGGCAGATTATATGTTATTAACAAAAAGAACCCTAGGTTCAAACAAAGACAAGGATAAGTTATGGCAAGAATCGCAGGTGTAGATATCCCAAAACAAAAAAGGGGTGTAATCGCGTTAACGTATATTTTTGGAATCGGTAGTAACCGAGCACAAAAAATACTAGAAAAAGCAGGTGTAAATGAAGACACTAAAGTAAACGAATGGACTGATGATGAAATTCATAACATTCGTGAAGCTGTAGGAGCGCTAACCATTGAAGGTGAGTTACGTAGTGAAATCCAATTAAACATTAAACGTTTAATGGATATTGGATGTTACAGAGGTATTCGTCACAGAACAGGACTTCCGTTAAGAGGTCAACGTACTAAAAATAACTCAAGAACAAGAAAAGGAAAACGTAAAACTGTTGCTAACAAGAAAAAAGCAACTAAATAATAACTAGATATGGCAAAGACAAAAAAAGCTACAGCTAAAAAACGTAAAGTTAATGTTGAAGCAGTGGGTCAAGCTCACGTTACCGCTTCGTTTAACAACATTATTATTTCGTTGACAAACAAAAAAGGAGATGTAATCTCTTGGTCTTCAGCAGGAAAAATGGGCTTTAGAGGTTCTAAAAAGAACACTCCTTACGCAGCTCAATTAGCCGCAGAAGATTGTGCAGCAGTTGCGCATGCAGAAGGTTTACGTAAAGTAAAAGTATATGTAAAAGGTCCTGGTAATGGTAGAGAATCTGCTATTAGGTCTATACATAATGCAGGAATTGAAGTAACCGAAATCATCGATGTTACTCCAATGCCACATAACGGATGTAGACCTCCTAAAAGAAGAAGAGTTTAAACTGAATTCATTTCAGTTTTTGCTTTAATTAATGAGAAATCATTATCTGAAATATTTCAGAAACAAAAATAATTTAATTAATAAGTATAATCTGAAGGATTAAGATTACTAAAGGATAAGCATAAGACCTTAATTTAGAAATCCCCTTCAAAATAAATTTAAAATGGCAAGATATACTGGTCCAAAAACAAAAATCTCTCGTAAGTTTGGTGAAGCTATTTTCGGAGATGACAAAAACTTCGAAAAAAGAAATTACCCTCCTGGGCAACACGGTAACAACCGTCGTAGAGGAAAAAAATCTGAATACGCAATCCAATTAGCTGAAAAGCAAAAAGCTAAATATACCTATGGTATTTTAGAGCGTCAATTCAGAAATATGTTTAAAAAAGCGACAGCTTCAAGAGAAATTACAGGTGTAGTTTTATTACAATTATGTGAATCTCGTTTAGACAATGTTGTGTTTCGTATGGGTATTGCACCTACTCGTAGCGCTGCAAGACAATTAGTTTCTCACCGTCATATTTTAGTGAATGGTGAAAAAGTAAACATCCCTTCTTACCAATTAAAACCTGGTGATACTGTAGGTGTAAGAGAAAAATCTAAATCTTTAGAAACTATTGATAACTCGTTAGCAAACGCAAGTCACGTTTACGAGTGGATTACTTGGGATAACGCTATAAAAAGAGGAACTTTTGTTTCTAGACCAGAACGTTTACAAATTCCAGAAAACATAAACGAACAGTTTATCGTTGAATTATATTCTAAATAATAAAAACACACAATTGCATTATGGCAGTATTTAGTTTTCAAAAACCCGATAAAGTAATTATGATCGACTCGACAGATTTCGAAGGTAAATTCGAATTCCGTCCACTTGAGCCTGGTTATGGACTTACAGTAGGGAACGCATTAAGAAGAGTATTACTTTCATCTTTAGAAGGTTTTGCAATCACTTCAATTAGAATTGAAGGAGTAGATCACGAGTTTTCTACGATTGCAGGAGTAGTTGAAGATGTAACAGAAATGATTTTGAACTTAAAGCAAGTATGTTTTAAAAGACAGATCGACGAAGTAGATAACGAAACAGTTACTATTTCTGTTTCAGGGGCTGAACAATTAACAGCAGGAGATTTTCAAAAATTTATCTCTGGTTTTCAAGTGCTGAATCCAGATTTAGTGATTTGTAATATGGATCCTAAAGTTAATCTTAATATGGAAATCACTATCGAAAAAGGTAGAGGTTATGTTCCAGCTGAAGAAAATAAAAAAGCTGGAGTTCCTTTCGGAACTATCTTTATAGATTCTATTTACACGCCAATTAAAAACGTGAAGTATAGCGTTGAAAACTTCCGTGTAGAGCAAAAAACAGATTATGAAAAATTAACTTTCGAAATCGTTTCAGATGGATCAATCAATCCTAAAGATGCTTTAACTGAAGCAGCAAAAACACTAATCCATCACTTTATGTTATTTAGCGACGAACGTATTACGTTAGAAGCTGATGAGATAGCACAAACTGAGACTTATGATGAAGAATCACTTCACATGAGACAGTTGCTAAAAACTAAATTGATCGATATGGATCTTTCGGTAAGAGCATTAAATTGTTTGAAAGCTGCTGAAGTTGATACATTAGGAGATTTAGTTTCTTTTAACAAAAACGATTTAATGAAATTTAGAAACTTCGGAAAGAAATCTTTAACTGAACTAGAAGAACTAGTAGATGTAAAAGGATTAAACTTCGGAATGGATCTTTCAAAATACAAATTAGATAAAGATTAATACGTCATATTTTGCTCTCTGCCTTTAGCAGATTGAAGCAAGATGATAATTAAAACAAAATGTC
>CAZIMW010000041.1:0-2728 GCA_964540425.1 uncultured Flavobacterium sp. | reverse complement strand
AAATCACTTAGGAAGACAAACTGCGCATAGAAAAGCAATGCTTGCAAATATGGCTTGTTCCCTAATTGAGCATAAAAGAATTAATACAACGGTTGCAAAAGCAAAAGCTTTAAAGCAATTTGTGGAGCCTTTAATAACAAAAGCAAAAAATGATACAACACACAATCGTCGTATCGTATTTGGTAGAATTCGTCAAAAAGAAGCAGTAACATAACTTTATAAAGAAGTTTATTTAAAAGTTGGTTATCGCCAACGTGGATATACTCGTATTATTAAAATGGGTAATCGTTTAGGAGATAATGCTGATATGGCTATGATCGAGTTGGTAGATTACAATGAGATTTACAACCCAGGAAAAGCAGTGAAGAAGAAAACAACACGTCGTTCTCGTCGTGGTGGTTCTAAACCAGTTGCTGTTCCTGTTGCAACAACTGAAGCGAAAAAAGAAGAAGAATAAATGAATCATTTATTTTTAAATAATAAGGGATAAGCTTTTAAAGCTTATCCCTTTTTTTATGAAATAAATTATTGTTTACAAATTGTAAAAACGAAATTATTTTAACAACAACTTTTAAAGTATTTTTGTAAAATATTATATAACTATGAAGTATCAACCACGTAAAAAAGCATTGATCCTATTAGCAGACGGAACCATTTTCCATGGAAAAGCAGTAGGAAATAAAGAAGGAACCGCATTCGGAGAAGCCTGTTTTAACACCGGAATGACTGGTTACCAAGAAATTTTCACCGACCCATCGTATTATGGACAATTAATGGTAACCACCAATGCACATATTGGAAATTATGGTGTTGCTGAAAATGAATCAGAATCAGATTCTATTAAGATATCTGGATTGATTTGTAGAAATTTCAGTTATAATTATTCTCGTGCTGAAGCAAACGATTCCTTAGAATCCTTTTTAGAAAAAAACAATTTACTTGCTATAAGTGATGTTGATACTAGAGCTTTGGTTTCGTACATACGAGATAATGGTGCAATGAATGCTGTAATTACTACGGAAGTTGATAACCTTGAAAACCTAAAAAAACAATTGGCAGAAGTTCCTAATATGAAGGGAATGGAACTAGCCTCAAAAGTTTCAACTAAAGAGCCTTATTTTTTTGGAAATGAAAATGCAACCTATAAAGTTTCTGCTTTAGATATTGGTATTAAGAAGAGCATTCTTAAAAATCTTTCTGAAAGGGATTGTTATATTAAAGTGTTTCCTTACAATGCCACTTTTGAAGAATTGAAGTCTTTTAATCCTGATGGTTATTTCTTATCTAACGGTCCTGGAGACCCAGAACCATTAACTCAAGCAATTAAAACAACAAAAGAAGCGATTGAAAGCGGAAAAGCAATCTTCGGAATTTGTTTAGGCCACCAAGTATTGGCTTTGGCAAATGGAATTTCTACTTACAAAATGCACAACGGGCATCGTGGAATTAATCATCCAATTAAGAACTTACAAACCGGAAAAGGAGAAATTACTTCCCAAAACCACGGATTTGCAATCAGTAGAGAAGATGCCGAGCAAAATGAAAATATAGAAATTACCCACGTTCATCTTAACGATCATACGGTAGCTGGTATTAAAATGAAGAACAAACCTGTTTTTTCAGTTCAATATCATCCAGAGGCAAGTCCAGGACCACATGATGCAGCTTATCTTTTCGATGAATTTGTAGTGAACCTTAAAAAATACAAATAATAATTATGAGTATTATAATTGATATCCACGCAAGACAAATATTTGATTCAAGAGGAAATCCAACCATCGAAGTAGATGTGATTACAGAAAACGGATTTATGGGACGTGCTGCAGTGCCTTCGGGGGCTTCAACTGGAGTTCATGAAGCGGTAGAATTACGTGACGGAGGTGATGATTATATGGGAAAAGGAGTGCTGCAAGCTGTAGAAAATGTCAACGGTAAAATTGCAGGAACGCTTTTAGGAGTATCTGTTTTTGAACAAGAAGAAATAGATAAAATAATGATCGAATTGGACGGAACACCTAACAAATCGGTTTTAGGAGCGAATGCTATTTTAGGAGTTTCTTTGGCTGCTGCTCATGCTGCTGCTTTAGAAGTTGGAATGCCTTTATATCGTTATGTAGGCGGCGTGAGTGCTAAGACGCTTCCTGTGCCTATGATGAATATTATCAATGGAGGTTCCCACAGTGATGCACCGATTGCTTTTCAGGAATTTATGATTGTACCCGTAAAAGCTTCTAACTTTACAGAAGCGATGAAAATGGGAAGTGAAATTTTTCACCACCTTAAAAAAGTATTACACGACAGAGGATTAAGTACAGCCGTTGGAGATGAAGGAGGATTTGCACCAAAATTAAAAGGAACAGAAGACGCATTAGAAACCATAGCAGAAGCAGTTGGGAATGCAGGTTATAAAATGGGAGACGAAGTAATGATTGCTTTGGATTGTGCCGCGGCAGAATTCTATGTAGATGGAAAATACGATTATTCAAAATTTGAAGGGGAATCAGGAAAAATTCGAACTTCAAAAGAACAAGCAGAATATTTAAATGAATTAGCAGATAAGTACCCAATCATTTCTATTGAAGACGGAATGGATGAAGACGATTGGGAAGGTTGGAAATATCATACTGAACTAACTTGAGCTAAAACTCAATTAGTTGGTGACGATTTATTTGTAACCAATGTAGAACGTTTATCTAGAGGAATTAAAGAAGGGATTTCTAATTCAATT
>CAZIMW010000040.1:0-18303 GCA_964540425.1 uncultured Flavobacterium sp. | reverse complement strand
GAACTTGGTCCTTGTTGACTAGTGTTTTTAGCACTGTAATATTTTGTGCCTAGTAAAAAAATAGCTTTTTTACCTAATAATTGGTGCTCGCTTAGTAATCTCGCTTCAAATCCAAGATTATTAAAATCCCCTTTTATTAAATCTCTTTCGGTATTAGGATCTATTTGATCTACTCTATTTGATCTAAACCCTAAAGCGTTTCTGGAAGCATTTAATCCGAAAAAATTGAATGAAAACTTAGTTTTTTCAGAAAAATCGTGGGTAAGATTTAAATTGTATAAGAGCCAATCTACCTCAAACCAATTTCGTTCTCTATTACTTTGCAAGGGGTTGTCTTCAAACATTTGGTCTGTTAGCCCTCCTGCTTGTTGTGCTAAATAGTGTAAATAAGTAACCTCTGCTGTAATTTTTGTTTTTTCGTTAAACTTATAACCAAAGTGTGTGTATAAATTATGTGCGTTAAATTGAGAGTTTGGTCTAAAACCGTTTCCGTTTTTAAAATTATAAAAAGTATAATAACTAAATTTATTTTTAGTTCCTCCAATGCTGGTAAAGTTGGTGTATAAATTATTAGACCCAATTGTATTTCTAGTTACCAACTCAAAAGATTTGTGTTTAGCTGGTTTTTTCATAATAAAATTAACCAAACCACCAAATTGAGTTCCATATTGTAGTGATGCCGCTCCTTTAACTATTTGAACTTCTTTTAGACCTTCTGCTGCAGGAGTATAATAACTTTCTGGATAGCCTAAAACATCTGCACTTATATCATAGCCGTTTTGGCGAGTATTAAAATTTGCGGTTCTATTTGGGTCTAGACCTCTGCCTCCAATATTAAGTTGTAAGCCAGCATCGTCATTCTGATAAATATTTAAACCTGCAACCTGACTGTAAATTTGCCTTGCATTGTTAGATGCAAGATTTGCCATAGATTGATCTACCAAAACAACTTCTGTTTTTTTTCCGGAATAAATGGCGGTTCCTTCTGTATCTTTTAATCTTTTTAATGCAAATACTTTTTCTCTTCTTGTAATTAATTTAACTTCCGAAAGTTCTTCAGAAAGTAGTTGTAAAGACCTGTTTATTACTAAATCTCCTTCAATAATAAACGTGTTTTCAAGTATTTTATAATTATGTGAATAAAAATAAAGTTCTAAATTTTGGTTTTTTATTTCAAATTCAAAAAAGCCCTTTTCATTTGTTTTTGCTAAACTAGAACCGTTTTTCTCAATTATTTCAACATTAACAATAGGTTTGTTAGTCTGATTATCGGTTATAGTGCCCGTGATTATATTTTGAGCATTTGCGGTATTAAAAACAGTTACAAAAAACAGTGTAAAAATAAATTTGTAATTTTTAATACTTACCAGTTTCCTATAAATATTTGTAAAGGGTTTGTGTAAATTTTGCCAAAAAGAAATGTACTGTTTATCTTCGTTTCCTAATCCAAAAGTCAATTCTTCCTTAGCTTCATTTGAGCGCACCAAGGTGCCAAAAAGCCAATCCCAAATTGCTAATTTTGAGCCCAAATTTTTATCAAAATGGTTTGGATTTGTACTGTGATGAATTTGATGTTGAAAGGGACTAATTAAAAAATATTCTAAGCGATTAAAATAGGTTAATTTGATATGTGAATGTCTAATATTTGCACCAAACATTAAAAAAGCAAAACTAAAAATATTTACTCCATAGAAAGTAAGTTTGTCTATTCTTCCTCCAGAAAAATAATCGAAAAGCCCTGCTAACAATCCAAAAACTATAATTGCTCTTGCATTGTTTACAATTAACTCTAATGGATGTAATCGGTATTGTGTAAAAGGGTTTAAATCTGTTGCTGAATGATGAATTTTATGAAATTCCCATAAAAAAGGGATTTTATGCTGTGCCAAATGAACTAGGTACGAAGTAAGATCATTAATAAGTGTTAGACTTAAAGTATATAAGAAAATTAGCCAAAAAATTGATATATTAAAAGTTTGAATACCAAATTGTCGCATTAAATACTCGTTCGTGTAATAGGCGATGTACAAGCCTACTATTAAAAACGGGCCTATGACTAAAATTTTAATAAACGAATTAAAAAAAACCAATAAATAATCAACTTTTGCAGAATTGCCTAACCACACTTTTTTAGGAAATACATAAGCTATAAAACTCCCTTTTACTTTGTATTTTTTATAAACAAAAAAGGCTAATAATAAGGAAGTGATAATATAACCTATAAATACCCTTTTTTCGGGATTTATTAATAAGGTTAAGGGCATTAATAAGCCTTCTTCTATAATATCGATTACTTCTTTTAAATTCATTTATTTTTATGTCAATAAAACAAAAGAAGGCTATTTGATTTTTAAAATTATCAAAAGCCTCCTTTTTATTATAATAGTTTAACAAATTTTTTAGTCACCATCAGCATCTATATAATCTACGCTAATACCAAAAGCTTGTAACATATTAACTTTTAATAAAACCACCACTTCTTGTAGTGCATCAAAAGCAACAGTCATTTTAGTATTATCGGTCATAACTTGATTATAAAAACTATCTTCTAAAAGATGTACTTTTTGACGAGCATTATCTAATTTTTCATTAATAGAATTAGATAATCCTGTTTCGCCAATAGCATTTAAATAAGACTTTAAACCTTCACCGTTTCCAAAACTATTATAATGCTTACCATTAAAAAAATCTTGTACAGCATTTATTGCATCAAGACTTAACTCTTTTGATGCATTGTCTTTGTAAAGCGCTTCCACTTTTTCTGGTAATGGTGTTGGTGAAAAAACCCCTGCAGGTATTCCTACTTTATTAGTTCTTAAACTTTTTTCATAATAATAAATGAAATCGTTTACCAATTTATTAGTAGAACTAGAAGCAGAGTTTGAAGTGCTTGCTACAAAAGTATCCCTGTATGATGATGTCCAATCGTTTAAAACACTTTCAGTTAAGCTTTTCATTTGGTCTATAATATCTGAAAGATAATTTTTATATTTATCAGCATCTGTGTTCGTTGAATATTTATTAATTATTTCTTGATCTGAACTTTCAACACCATAAAGCATATAGTCTACCGTAGGAAAACCAACAGCATCATTATTATTAGGGTGCGTTAAATCGTATGATTCTGAAGAAATATTATTTTCAATATCAGATACACTAACTGGATAAACATTCATCTGAAAACCATATTGAATCTCTTCTGCTTTTCCTATATTAAACATTTCAACAAATTGCCAAACTTTATAGGAAGTCAACCACGAAGCTCTTAAGTTATCTAAACTTGATTGATTTGGATTAGATATAAATTCGTTTTTAGCTGAAACCATTAAGCCTAACTCAGTATTTAAATCTGTAAAAGATGGAATTATAATATGATCTGCAATATTGGTTAACAAAGGGGTTCTGTCATAATCATTTGTATCACCTCCGTTAGATGAATCGTCAGAATCACAGCTAACAATTGCGACAGCTAGAATCACTGTTAGAAAATAAAATATTTTTTTCATAAATTTTTGCTTTTAAACAATTTGTAAATAAAATAATTTTTATGCTTGATCAACACTAAAACCAAATCTAGAAGCAATTTCTTCAGACATTGTATCTAAGGTTTCTGGAGTTACGTCCCAAAAACCATTTCCGTTCATCAATAAGATTAACATTGCATCAACTTCAGATTTTGTAAAATATGGTTCTGAAGTTCCTGGCATACGTGTAAATTGAAGACTAAAAAGAAATCCGTAACCTTCAGATAAATCGTGAAATGCTCCACCCATATCAGAACCTAATAAACCTTTACCAGCTTGTAAATAATGTACAGTTCTAACAGCAATTACTTTTGAGATTTCTTCTCTAATAATTTCAGATTGCTCGTCTCTTAACGAATAATCTTTTGCAGAAATTGCAGTTCTTCCTAATATAAATGCTCGATAAATTGTTTCTGCAATCCCGTTAAAGTCATCATCACTATCTACTTTTTCTAGGTATTTATTTAAGAAACTATCCGCTCCAAGAACTGGTGCGGCAGGATTATCTTCAGTTCCGTACAAATAACCATAACCTTCATCCCATTTATGTTCCATTGTAGTATAATCTTTCCCTTCTTCAAGTACTCCATTATTATTATTAGCAACATTATCTCCTGCATCTAAAACCGATATACTTATGTAGTTGTTTAGTATTTGATCTGTCATTAAAGCACCAATAAGTGATTTTGCGAATGCCTGGTTATACTCTAATCCTTTAGCATTAACATAACGAGTAGATCCACCACCAGCTTCTTGTATTTGACCAGCATTTCCTGCTGAAGCGTTATTATCCCAATTTGTAAAAACTTCGTTTACTTGAGAATTTATCCAAGCATCAAACTGCTCTTTAATTGCATTTGCATCTGTTGAGTTTGAAGAGAAATAATCACTTGAGTTTGCTGTTTTACTTCGAATGTTTTTACCAGAAGCATTTAAATCTGTATCATCAAAATCATTAGCACCTTCAATATGAGTAAACATATTATCCAATTCTAATTCTGTAAAACTATTGTTCTTTAATGCGGAAGTTAATTCTTCAGCCATTAATATTCTTGTTGTTTGTCCGCCAAAACTAACATTAGAATTTCCATTTCTGCTAAAAGCGTAGGTTGAAGGAACTTCAAGAACAGGAGGGTCTGTTGTACCATTGTCATCATCACTATCACAAGAAAATAATGTGATTGCCATTACTAATACTGCGAATAAATTCAACTTTTTCATTTTTGTACTATTTTTATTTAGATTAATTATAAATAATTTCAAAGTGCAATATTAGTATATAAAGTTGTATTTAAAAAATATAATTTATAATTATTCTAAATAATATTTCAAAGCACAATGTCAGTACTAAGAATGGTTAATAAAGTTTGTGTAATAGTGATAAATTTAGTCTTTATGGGTTAGTAATAAGCAACGTAAGTTTGTGTAAAATATACTGATTATTAGTGTGTTAAGTTTACATGAAAAGACTTTGGTTCAAACAAGATTTTAACTAGGTTTAATTTTTGAAAACATCAAGGTTGTTTCAATCTCAGTTAAAAGGAAAATTAATCAAAAAATGTAGTAACTTTGCACGCAATTAAATACGAATCAATTTCTACCTTCGGAATATAATTTTAATTGCTATGACTGCACACAACGACAAGATTTTAGGAACAGGATTAACCTACGACGACGTACTTTTAGTACCTGCTTATTCAGATGTTTTACCTCGCGATGTTTCTATAAAAACAAAATTTACACGTAATATTACTTTAAATGTTCCGGTGCTTTCCGCAGCAATGGATACCGTTACCGAAAGTGCGATGGCAATGGCAATGGCACAAGAAGGAGGTATTGGAGTGCTTCATAAAAATATGTCTATCGAGGCACAGGCTGCTGAGGTTAGAAAGGTAAAACGTGCACAAAGTGGTATGATTATCGACCCCGTAACCCTTACGAAAAACGCTACAGTAGGCGATGCTCAAAACACCATGCGTGAATATGGTATTGGAGGAATTCCAATAATTGATTCAGACGGAAAACTTATTGGTATTGTAACCAATCGTGATTTACGTTTCGAAAAAGACTTTACTCGTCCTTTAGTTGAAGTGATGACAACAGAAAATCTAGTTACCGTAAGTAAAGGAACTTCATTAGGGGAAGCAGAGCTAATACTTCAGAAAAATAAAATAGAAAAACTTCCCGTAGTAAGTAAAGACAACACTCTTTTAGGATTGATTACTTTTAGAGATATTACGAAAGTAACACAAAAACCAATTGCTAATAAAGATGAATTTGGAAGACTTCGAGTTGCTGCTGCTATTGGTGTAACTGCAGATGCCGTAGAAAGAACAAGAGCTTTGGTAAATGCACAAGTAGATGCTATAATAATCGATACTGCCCACGGACATACAAAGGGGGTTGTTTTAGTTTTAAAAGAAATAAAGAAGAATTTTCCAGACTTAGACATAGTTGTTGGTAATATTGCAACAGCCGAAGCAGCTTTATACTTAGTTGAAGCAGGAGCCGATGCAGTGAAAGTAGGGATTGGGCCTGGATCTATTTGTACTACTCGTATTATTGCAGGAGTTGGTTTTCCGCAGTTTTCAGCAGTACTAGAAGTGGCTGCAGCTTTAAAAGGAACAGGAGTTCCGGTAATTGCAGATGGTGGTGTTCGTTATACGGGAGATATTGTAAAAGCATTAGCTGCAGGAGCAGATTGTGTAATGTTAGGTTCGCTTTTAGCGGGAACCAAAGAATCTCCTGGAGAAACCATTATTTTCGAGGGAAGAAAATTCAAATCATATCGTGGAATGGGATCGGTAGAAGCAATGAAACAAGGCTCAAAAGATCGTTATTTTCAAGATGTAGAAGATGATATTAAAAAACTAGTCCCAGAAGGAATTGTAGGTCGAGTACCTTATAAAGGCGAATTATTGGAAAGTATGACTCAATTTATTGGTGGACTTAGAGCTGGAATGGGTTATTGTGGAGCAAAAGATGTGGAGACTTTAAAAGAGTCTGCGAAATTTATACAAATCACCGCTTCAGGTATAAAAGAAAGCCACCCACATAATGTTACCATTACAAAGGAGGCTCCTAATTATTCTAGATAATTTTACTTTTCTTTTTCAGGAAGAGGCAATCCCATTTTTGTCATAACTAAATAAGTAACATCTAATCTTGGTTCAATAAATACTAGGTTTTCATTAATAGTAAATATTTGAGTAAACATTCCTTCGTTAGCAACTATTTGTAAAGCATCATTAATTTTACCATACAAAGGTCTAAGCAACTCACTTTGTCTTACCTGAACTAAAGAATTAGAATTTTGTTGAAATTTTTGAATTTCCTGTTCAATGGCGGTCAGTTCCTGTTGTTTGGCAGTTTTATCGGCTTCATTTAATGTTGCTTCAGTTTCTTGATAAATTTTAACTTGCTCTTGAAACTTAGTAATTTTAAATTGTAATTGGGCGTTTAAATCTTCACCATATGCTTGAGCATTATTTCCAGCTTCTTTCAATTCTGGCATTTGACTTAAAATGTATTCAACGTCAATTGTTCCAACTTTTGATTGGGCGTTTAATTGTAAACTCGCAATAATTAAAAATAATAAAAGGCTTATTTTTTTCATGATATAAATGTTTTTTTGCGAATATACAGTTATTAAAAAATAAAATGAAAACAATATAAATAACTTATGTAAAGCTTAACAAATTCAGACTTGTTAAATAGTCGATTTTTGTTACTTTTGCACCGCTTTAATAATAATTTATAATTTAATATGAATACTAAAAGAAACTTAATAGTTATACTTACTGTGTTTTTTGCAATAAATGCATTTTCTCAAAAAAATAAAGATGTATTGTTAACAATAAACGACCAGCCAATTTATGCTTCGGAATTTAAAACTGTTTTCAACAAAAATCTTGACTTAGTTATAGACGAAGAACAAAAAAATGTAGATGGCTATATGGATTTGTTTATTGATTATAAATTAAAAATAACAGAAGCCTACGCCCAAGGATTAGATAAAAACCCTAGTTATATAAAAGAATTTACCAAATATCAAGATCAGTTATCAAAATCATATATTTATGATAGCAGGATTTCTTCAGAATTAATGCAAGAAGCTTATGATAGAGGGTTAGAAGAAGTTAATGCAGATCATTTGCTAATTAAAGTTAGTTTAAATGCAAGACCTGAAGATACGTTAATAGCCTATAATAAAATAAAAACCCTAAGAAATAAAGTTGTTAACGGAGAAGATTTTGAAGAATTAATAAAAAAATATTCAGAAGAGCCTGGAGCAAAAACCAAAGGTGGAAAGTTGGGGTATTTTTCAGTATTCCAAATGGTTTATTCTTTTGAAAATGCTGCATATACAACTAAAATTGGAGATATTTCAGAAATTATTAGAACCCAATTTGGGTATCATATCCTTAAAGTAAATGATAGAAGAATAAAACAACCAAAAATTAAGGTTGCTCATATCATGATTTTCGATAATGAAAAAAAGAAAAATGAACATGCGGAAGAAAAAATAAATGAGATTTATGCTTTGTTAATGCAAGGAGAGTCTTTTGGAAGTTTAGCAAAACAATTTTCTGATGATAAAAACTCTGCCATAAGAGATGGAAATTTAAAACCATTTGGACACGGAGATCTAAGAGCACCAGAATTTGAAAGAGTAGCATTTAGTTTAACTGAAAAAGATCAAATATCTGCCCCTGTAAAAAGTTCTTTTGGTTGGCATATTATAAAGTTTGAAGAAATTGTTAAAGAACCTACTTTTGAGGAAATTAAAAGCGATTTAGAGAAAAAAGTTACAAGTGGAGATAGAGCAAAAGTAGTAACCCAAGCCGTAAATAGTAAAATTAAAGATAAGTATGGTTATAAAGAAGGAGTTAGCTATTCACCCTTTTTTAAAGAATTTGTGACAGACAGTATTTTTAAAAGAAAATGGGATTTTGAAAAGATTTCAACAAATAATGATTTAACCTTATTTACTATTGGGAATTCAGAAATTAAATTTAATGACTTTGCAAATTTTATAAAAGAAAAGCAAAACGCACCTAAACGCTATACAGATAAAGAAGTTTTGTTATTTGATTATTACAGCGAATTTTTTGATAAAAAATTAATGGATTATTACAAGGAAAAACTAGAAGTAGATAATAAAGAATATGCGAATACATTAAATGAATACAGATATGGACTGTTAATATTTGATGCAATGGATAAAAATATTTGGACAGCTGCAAAATTAGATACCATAGGTCTTAAAAACTATTACACACAAACTAAAAGCAACTATCAATGGAAAAAAAGAATAGATGCGGTTATATTGTCATCAACTAAAGAGTCAACAGCAAACCAAGTAAAAGAGTTGCTAGCTAAAGGAGTTGACATAGAGGAAATTAAAAAACAACTCAATACAGATGGAATAGTGAACGTTATAATAACAAACAACGTTTACGAAATTGACAATAGTCATTTGCCAACGTCTTTAGATATTAAATTAGGTGTTTCAGAAATAATTAAAAGAGAAGATTCTTTCGTTGTGGTTAAAATTAATGAAATAATTGAACCAACTACAAAAGAATTTGATGAAGTAAGAGGAATGGTTTTAAGTGATTATCAAAAAAGGATTGAAGAAAATTGGATGAAAGAACTTCGAGAAAAATATGAAGTGAAAATAAATAAAAAAGTATTAAAAAGAATTAAAAAAGACCTGATTAAATAATGCTTAAAAGCCTAACTTTTTTTTTATTAATAGCAGTTACTTTTTCTTGTGATTATTTTAAACAAGAAGATATAGGAAAGCCAATTGCTAGAGTTAATGATAGTTATTTGTATAAAGATGATTTAAAAAAATTAATTTCTGAAACAACATCAAAAAAAGATAGTATTATTATTGTAAATAATTTTATTAAAAGATGGGCAACTCAACAACTTTTAATAGATAGGTCTATTGTTAATCTACCTGAAAAGCAACAAGAGATTTTTAACAAATTAGTTGAAGAATATAAAATAGATTTATACACCGAGGCTTATAAAAGCTTTGTAATTAGTAGTCAGATAGACAGTGTGGTTTCAGATGTTGAATTAGAAAAATATTATTTAGAAAACAATGTTAATTTTAGATTAAACGATGAGTTGTTAAAAGTTAGGTATATTCATATAGGTAATAATTACTCTAATATCACAAGTCTAAAAAATAAACTCACACGCTTTAATAATGCTGATAAGGAAGATTTAAATAATTTAAGTATAAAATTTAAATCCTATAATTTAAACGATTCAATTTGGATTAAAAATGATGTGTTGCAGGACGCATTGCCAACTCTAAAGTCTTCGAATGTTCAAATGTTAAAAAAATCTAATTTTGTTCAACTACAAGATTCATTAGGAGTATATTTGGTGAAAATTGTTGATGTACTTAAAACCAATGACATTGCTCCCCTTTCTTATGTAAAACCAACAATTAAGCAAATAATTTTGAATAAAAGAAAAAGAGAGTTGATTAAAAAACTTGAAAAAGATATAACTGTAGATGCAATTAAAAATAAAAATTTTGAAATATATAATTAAAATCACCCTGCTTAGTGTGTTTTTTGCTTTTCAGACAACCATGGTTGCCCAAGAAGTAATTACTGTGGACAGTACAGGTGTAGCACAAAATAAAGAAGGTTTAAAACCAATTAAAAAAGATTCTGTTATTACATTTAAAAGATTCAAAGCAGAAGGAGTTAGTGCTGTCGTAGGAGATTTTGTAATTTTAGAGTTTGATATCGATAAAAGTTATTTAGAGTTCGAACAAAACGGAGTCGATATTTCTACCATAGATCGTTGCCAAATGATCGGTAAAATAATGGAGGATAAACTCTATGTTCATCACGCAATTCAAGACAGTATTATTATTGCAGATGCTGAAATTCAACCAGAAGTAGATCAATTATTAGCCTTTATGGTAGAGCAAGTTGGAAGTGAAGAAAAGGTTATAAAATACTACCGCAAAAAAAATATAATAGAACTTAAAGAAGATCTTTTTAAAGCTAGAAAAGAAATAAGATTGACCGAAAGAATGCAAGAAAAAATTGTTTCAGAAATTACTGTTACTCCAGAAGAAGTAAGAACATTTTTCTTTTCAATACCTGAGGATGAGCGTCCTATTTTTGGGGCAGAATTAGAAGTAGCTCAATTAGTTATGGAGCCTTTAATTACCGAAAAAGCAAAACAAGCTGCAATAAATAGGTTAAAAGTTATCCGAACAGATATTGTAGAAAATGGATCTTCATTTGCTACAAAAGCAGTTCTGTATTCCAAAGATGGCACACGGTCTAAAGGTGGGCTTATTGAAGGAGTCCGAAGAGATTCTCCAATGGCAAAAGAGTTTAAGGATATGGCTTTCTCATTATTAGAAGGAGAAGTTAGTGAACCTTTTGAAACCGAATTTGGATTCCATATTCTTAAGGTTGATAAAATTAGAGGACAACAAGTAGATGTTAGGCATATTATTATTTTCCCCGAAATAGCTCAAAAATATATTGATGCCGCAAAATCAAGACTTGATACTATAAGAACGAGTGTTATCAACAAAGAAATATTATTTTCAGATGCAGCAAAAGCGTATTCAACAGATCTTGAAACAAGAAATAATGGAGGTCAATTAATAAACCCACAGTCATTAGATACTCGATTTGATTTAACAAAAATGGATCCAACATTAAGTGCACAAGTGTATAATATGAAAAAAGGTGACATAACCAAAATATATACGGATTTTGACCGAACAGGTAAAAGTATCTTTAAAATATTAACGGTTACCGAAAGGTATGAAGAACACGTTGCAGATTATGCTAAAGATTACGAGAAAATCCATGAACTAGCTTTAAAAGAAAAACAACTTAGAACAATTGAAGCTTGGCAAGAAGAAAAAATTAAAGAAACCTATATAAAAGTAAATGAAGATTATCAAGATTGTGATTTTACTAATAATTGGGTAAATAAAGATAATTAGTATGTCAGACGTTGCAGCAATCAATCAATTAGTTTCCAAATACAACGACTTACGACAAGAAATAAAAAAAATTATTGTTGGTCAAGATGAAGTAGTAGAGCAAGTGCTTCTTTCCATTTTTTCTGGAGGACACGCCTTATTAATAGGTGTTCCAGGACTAGCAAAAACATTATTAGTTCACACAGTCGCTGAAGCATTGGGTTTAAATTTTAAACGAATTCAGTTTACACCAGATTTAATGCCGAGTGATATTTTAGGATCTGAAATATTAGACGAAAACAGGCAGTTTAAATTCATCAAAGGACCTATATTTTCTAATATTGTTTTGGCAGATGAAATTAATAGAACACCGCCAAAAACACAAGCTGCATTATTAGAAGCAATGCAAGAACGTTCGGTAACAATTGCAGGGCATACCTACAAACTGGATAAGCCGTATTTTGTACTAGCAACTCAAAACCCAATAGAGCAAGAAGGAACCTACCCATTACCTGAAGCGCAATTAGACCGTTTTATGTTTGCGATTAACTTAGATTATCCTTCATTTACTGAAGAAGTAGATATTGTGAAAACGACAACTATTGGTGCAAATCCAACTATAAATGCTTTATTTACTGCTGAAGAAATTATCAAATATCAACAGTTAATTCAGAAGATTCCAGTAGCCGATAATGTTATTGAATATGCAGTTACTTTAGTTGGAAAAACAAGACCAAAAAGTGCTGCTGCACCAGAAATGGTTAAGAAATATATAGATTGGGGAGCAGGACCAAGAGCTTCGCAAAACTTAATTTTAAGTGCAAAAACCTATGCTGTTTTAAGAGGAAAGTTTTCTCCAGATATTGAAGATGTTCAGAAAGTGGCTATTGGAATTCTACGTCACCGATTAATTAAAAACTACAAAGCAGAAGCAGAAGGTTTAAGTATTGAAGCTATTATTAGAAGTTTGTTTTAAAAACTACTAAATTATACTCTTTATTGATATTAAATTAAATTATTTGTGATTATATTGCGTTTATTCTTAGTTTTTGCGAATGAAAATTAATAATATCGAATATTAGTGCGTTATTTTCAGTAATAATTCAATCTTATTCAATATTTGCTAAATGTTATTGAATTTCGTATTTTCGCGTCACGATAAATCAATCTTTAGAGAATGATTTATGTTCTTCAATTTAAAACCTAAATTATGGCATTCGATATTAAGATGATTCAAAAAGTCTATTCACAACTAGTTGAAAGAGTGGATAAAGCACGTGAAATTACAGGAAAACCTTTAACGCTTTCAGAAAAAATATTATACGCTCATTTATGGGATGGTAATGCAACTAAGGCATTTACAAGAGGAAAAGACTATGTAGATTTCGCGCCAGATAGAATCGCTTGTCAAGATGCTACTGCTCAAATGGCTTTGCTTCAGTTTATGCAAGCAGGTAAGAACAGAGTAGCAGTACCAACTACAGTGCATTGTGATCACTTAATTCAAGCGAAAGTTGGAGCAGATAAAGATTTACAATCAGCTTTAAATAATAGTAACGAGGTTTTTAATTTCTTAGAATCAGTTTCAAATAAATACGGAATTGGATTCTGGAAACCAGGTGCAGGAATTATCCATCAAGTAGTATTAGAAAATTACGCATTCCCTGGAGGAATGATGATTGGTACCGATTCACATACCGTAAACGCTGGTGGATTAGGAATGGTCGCCATTGGAGTTGGAGGAGCAGATGCCGTTGATGTAATGGCAGGAATGGCTTGGGAATTAAAATTTCCGAAGCTTATTGGAGTAAAATTGACAGGAAATGTTTCTGGTTGGACGGCTCCAAAAGATGTAATTTTAAAAGTAGCAGGAATTGTAACTGCAAAAGGAGGAACAGGAGCAATTGTTGAATATTTTGGAGATGGAGCCATCGCTTTATCTTGTACAGGAAAAGGAACCATTTGTAATATGGGTGCCGAAATTGGAGCAACTACTTCTACATTTGGATACGATGAATCGATGGAACGTTACCTACGTGCAACCGATAGAGATGATGTAGCAGATGCCGCAAATAAAGTAAAAGATTATCTAACTGGTGATCCAGAAGTGTATGCAAATCCTGAACAGTATTTCGATCAAGTAATCGAAATAGATTTAACTACATTACTACCACATATCAACGGACCTTTTACGCCAGATTTAGCTACTCAAGTAGGTGAGATGAATGCAAAAGCAACCGAACATGGTTGGCCTTTAGATGTAGAATGGGGATTGATTGGTTCTTGTACTAATTCATCTTACGAAGATTTGTCGAGAGCAGCTTCTATAGCACAACAAGCTTTGGATAAAGGAATTAAAATGAAATCAGAATTAGGGATTAATCCTGGTTCTGAGCAAGTTCGTTTTACTGCAGATCGTGACGGAATTCTTGAAACTTTTGAAAACTTGGATGCTAAAATATTTACAAATGCCTGTGGACCTTGTATTGGGCAATGGGCAAGACAAGGAGCCGATCTAGAAGAGAAGAATACTATTATTCATTCTTTTAATCGAAACTTTGCTAAACGTGCTGATGGAAATCCAAATACACATGCCTTTGTTGCTTCTCCAGAAATGGTGATGGCGATATCATTATCTGGGCGATTGGATTTTAATCCGTTGACAGACACCCTTAAAACCGAAAGTGGCGAAGAAGTTTTATTAAACGAACCAACAGGGTGGGAACTTCCTCCAAAAGGATTCGCAGTAGATGATAACGGTTATATAGAACCCATTGAAGATGGAAGTGATGGTAAATCCAGGTTCAGAAAGACTGCAATTATTAATACCTTTTACTCCATTAGGAAATAAAATTGAAGGTGCTAAATTACTGATTAAAGCCTTCGGAAAATGTACCACCGATCATATCTCTATGGCAGGACCTTGGTTGCGTTACAGAGGTCATTTAGATAATATTTCTAATAATATGTTGATTGGGGCGATCAACGCTTTCAATAAGAAAACTAATTTTATTAAAAATCAATTAGATGGTGAATATGATGCTGTTCCAAAAGTAGCCCGTGCCTACAAAGCAGCTGGTGTTTTAACTATGGTAGTTGGTGATCATAATTATGGTGAAGGTTCTTCAAGAGAACACGCGGCAATGGAGCCTCGTCATCTAGGAGTTGCTGCAGTTTTGGTAAAATCGTTTGCAAGAATCCACGAAACAAACTTGAAAAAACAAGGAATGTTAGGATTAACTTTTGCTAATGAAAGTGATTATGACTTAATTCAAGAAGATGATACCTTCAATTTTACAGATTTAAATGAATTTTCTCCAGGGAAACCGTTAACGATTGAAGTAGTTCACGCAGATGGAAGTAAAGATAATATAATAGCAAATCATACCTACAACCAATCTCAAATTGAATGGTACGATAAAGGTTCGGCTTTAAATTTAATTAAAGAACTGAATGTTTAAATCCTGAAACTAACATTTAAAATGCTCCAATGAAAGTCGGGGCATTTTTTATAATTATTATTCGCAATAGAATATTTGATGTAGATTTATAAAGGTCTTGATAAGGAGTTTTTTCTTCTTTAATAATTTTGCAGTATTAATTAAAAATTATGAATTTTATTAAAAAACAATGGAGCAATATCCTTTTCGGAGTTTTTATCGTGTTGATGATTGTGCCACAAACAAGAATGCCAATACAAATTTTTATTCAACGGTTTATCTCGTTTAGCCCTTCAGAAATAGCTAAAGAAGATAGAACAACATTAAAAGATTATAATTGGAATTTAGTTACATTAAATGCTGAAAGAGCTAACCTTTCTCAATCGGAAGGAAAAGTAATTCTTATCAACTTTTGGGCAACTTGGTGTCCGCCTTGTGTTGCTGAAATGCCAGAGCTTCAAGAACTTTATAATAAATATGGAGACAAAGTAGATTTCTATTTTATTACCAATGAAGAGCCAGAAAAAGTAAAATTATTTTTTGATAAAAAGGGATATGATATGCCAATGTTTTTTCAAATCGAAAAAGCTCCCAAAGCATTAGAATCTTCTTCCTTGCCAACGACCTATTTAATTTCAAAAACAGGAGAAATCGTAATGCGAAAAACGGGAGCTGCAAGTTGGAATAGCGATAGCGTTCATGAAGTTTTGGAGAATTTGTTGAATGATTAGTTTTTTCATACACTCAATGGATTTAGCTTTCCGGAAAATTTAAATCTATTGAGTATAATTATTACCTTAAAACTGCACCAAAATCTCTTTCAAAATTTTGTTGTAGTTTCTTCATAATTTTATCAATCTGTTTATCTGTAAGTGTTTTACGTTCGTCTTGAATGGTAAAACTTAAAGCATACGATTTTTTTCCTTTGGGTAATTTATCGCCTGTATAAACATCGAATAAGGTTACCTTTTTTAGTAAAGTTTTTTCTGTTTTATAAGCGGTTTCTTTTAAAGAATCAAAATTTACTGCTTCATCAATTAATAAAGCAAGGTCACGTTTTACTTTTGGAAACTTAGGAATTGGTTTTAGTTTAAAATTCTCCGAAGAAATTTCTTTTAAAATAGTATCCCAATTAAAATCAGCGTATAAAGCTTCTGAATCTATCCCAAATGATGAGATAATATTCTTTTTAATGATTCCAAATTCAACTAAATTATTTTCGTTTTTTGAAAAAGATAATGCTTCAGAAAACACATCGTTTTTTGCTCCTTTTTCAGAATAAGAATCAATTCCTAAACGGTTTAAAATGGCAGTTATAATTCCTTTAAAAAAAAAGAAATTACTTTTATGAGTTTTTAAAGCCCAATTTTCTTCCGTTTTTAAGCCAGCAACAATCATTGATAAATGTTTGTGTTCTTCCCGACCATTAGGGTAATTATGGTAGGTTTTTCCGAATTCAAAAAGCTTAATATTACTTGCTTTACGGTTGCTGTTATACGCTAGAGCCTCTAAGGAATTAAACAACATAGATTGTCGCATTACCGACAAATCATTGCTTAACGGATTCAGCATTTCTACATTGTGTTCCGACTTTAAAGAGTCTGTAAGTTCAATGTATTTAGGCGAGGTAAGTGAATTGCCCATCATTTCGTGAAAACCTAAAGCTGTAAGTTGAGCTGCGGTTTTATTTTGAACTTGGTAATCTTCAATTGCTTCAGTAGAAGAAATTGATGCGTTTAATTTTTCGGTAAACTTGATGTTGTTGTATCCATAAACTCGAAGAATTTCTTCAATAACATCAGCCTCACGAGTAACATCGTTTCGATAGGCGGGAATGGTCATTCCTAAACCTGCTTCAGTAACATTATTGATTTTTATTTCTAATGATGTTAGAATTTCTTTGATGATTTCTCTCGGAATTTCTTCGCCAATAAGCTTTGTAACACTTTCAAAATTTATGAAAACTTGATGGTCTTCTATCTTTTTCGGATAAATATCTGTGACGTCACTTGTAATTTTGCCACCAGCAACTACTTGAATTAAAAGTGCCGCACGCATTAAAGCATACTCGGTTATATTTGGGTCGATTCCTCTTTCGAAACGAAAAGAAGCATCTGTATTTAAGGCGTGACGTTTCGCAGTTTTACGAATACTTATTGGATTGAAATAAGCACTTTCAAGAAATATTTCGGTGGTAGTTTCAGAAACACCACTATCTATTCCTCCAAAAACACCCGCAATACACATTGGTTTTTCAGCATCGCAAATCATTAAGTCATCTTCGTGTAACTGACGCTCTACACCATCTAAGGTTGTGAATTTAGTTCCCTTAGTAACGGTTTTTACATTAATTTTTTTGCCTATTATTTTACTGCTATCAAAGGCGTGAAGTGGTTGCCCTAATTCGTGTAAAACGTAGTTTGTAGTATCAACAACATTATTTATAGGTGCAATGCCAATTGCTTTTAACCTATTTTGAAGCCATTGTGGAGAATCAGAAATTTTTAATCCACTTATGGTTAATCCACAATATCTTGGAGCTAACTCATTATTTATAACTTCTACATCAATTTTATTAAGTCTGTTTTCAACTCTAAAACTACTGTTTGAAGGAGTGATTAATTCTAATGAAATTTCTTGACGTAACAAACCTGCTTTTAAATCGCGGGCAACTCCCCAATGACTCATTGCATCTGCTCTGTTGGGAGTAAGTCCAATTTCAAAAATTTGATCGTTTTCAATTTCAAATACTTCAGAAACTTTTGTGCCGGGAATTAAGTTTTCAGAAAGAATCATAATTCCATCATGACCTTTACCTAAACCTAGTTCGTCTTCGGCACAGATCATTCCGAAGCTTTCTTCACCACGGATTTTACCTCTTTTAATTTTCCAAGCTTCCCCTTTTTCATCGTATAAAGTTGTGCCAATTGTTGCTACCGGTACTTTTTGTCCTGCATCAACATTAGGAGCGCCACAAACTATTTGAACAGTTTCACCATTTCCAATATCAACTTTGGTAACTTTTAATCGGTCGGCATTTGGGTGTTGTTCACATTCTAAAACGTGACCTACAACAATACCTTTTAATCCGCCTTTTATGGATTCAAAGGTTTCAATACCTTCAATCTCCAGTCCTAAGTCTGTTAGTAATTCTCCTGTTTTTTCGGCGTCCCAATCAATTTTAATAAATTGTTTTAACCAGTTGTATGAAATCTTCACTTGCTTACATTTTGTTACAATCTGCAAAGATACTGTTTAACATCTTTTAATAGGAAGGAATTTATGGTTTATGAAAAAAGTTTTGTAACTATTCAGCCAAAAATTTAGGTATTTAAAATTCATGTGCTGTTGATTT
>CAZIMW010000039.1:7357-18511 GCA_964540425.1 uncultured Flavobacterium sp. | reverse complement strand
GATTAATAATAAAAACCAAAAAATAATGAAAAAAATTATCACATTATTAGCAATAATATTCACATCCGTAATTTTTGCTAATACAGTAACAATTGAAAATGAGACTTCAATAATTGTTGGGAAAAAGAAAATTGAATTAGGAGTTTCAGAAAGTGATGCAGAAATTTATATTAATGGAAAATTAGTAGGTAAAGGAACTACAGTTGTTACAGTTGCTAAAGATGATTGTGTTACTGTTATTGTTAAGAAAATAGCCTTTTTAACAGAACGAATTGAGTTTTGTAATAAAAAAAATATGACAAGCCCTCCAAAAACATATTATATTGAAATGAAAAGAGATGATGCCTATGATGCCTCAATACAAACAGATATTGCTAATATTGATATCGAATTAAAATGTAATACACTAGGAAAGGATAAAGCCTGGAAATTAATTAACCAAATTGTACTTACTTATATAGATGTTATTGAAATGACCGATAAAGAAACAGGGTATTTAAGAACCGCCTGGTCTTTAAAAACATTTAGACAAAATACAGTTAGAACTCGAATGATAATTAAAGAATCTTCATCTGACCCATTAGTGTTTAAAGTAAAGCTTATAAGTGAAGCATCTGGGCTTCCCATGACTAGTGTAAAAAGCGATGAACTTTATAAAGAATGGGATCGAGTATTACGATCATATAGTAACGTTATTAGTGAATTTCAAGCTCGAATAAAGTAAAAAACTTTAAACTTGTTATACATTAAAAATACCCTGTTAAGGGTATTTTTTTTTACTTAATTCAAAGTTATTTTTGAGAAATCAAAATTAGTTAACTATGAACACAAAGTACACTTCCAAATTATTAATTTGCATTTTACTAGTTACGTTTCTGTCTAATAATTCATTTTCTCAAGACAATAATGAGATGCTAGAAACCACCAATGGAAACACAGAAACAAAAACAGATATAAATCCATTACGTATCGGAGTGAAAGTAGGAGTTCCTTCTTTTTTTACTGTCAATGTAGAATATGTTACTCCATTATTAGACAATCGTGTTGCATTTGCGATAGATTATTTCCCTCTAAGAATTAATCTTTTAGATATTGAATCTAAGTTTAAAAATTTTGAAATAGGCTCAAACATATATCTTAACAACAAAGGAAAAGGACTTTATGGAGGTCTAAGTTATTATAAGTTTAATGCTGAGGTATCAAATATCGAAGAAGTAGAATTTGATGATGGGTCTTATGGTACTGGTGAAACAACTATAAAATTTAACACCTTCAACCTAAAAATAGGAGCAAAACTAGGAAAAGCATTTTATTTTAGAATTGAACTAGGTTATGGGTTTGGAAACCTTCCAGAAACAATAGTAATAACTAGTACAGAAAACAATAGCAGTACTACTGAAGACACTAGCGAAGTTATAAGTTTTTTAGGAAGTGGAGTTCCGATTTTTAATTTCGGAATAGGATACAGCTTTTTATAAATAACTAAAACAATAGATTATGAAACTTTTAAAACAGCTATTTTTATTTGCAATATTAATAACAATTGTAAGTTGTCATTTGACTGAGGATGAGGGTGAGGATGAGGACTATGATATTGATGATGAAGATATATTTATTTGTGATTTTCAAAAGTAAAACAAGAGCTAACTAACCAAACTAATTTTGTTCTCATTGTTTTGAGGTTGTTTTGATAAAACCCTTAATAGAATATATTTCTATAAGGGTTTTTGATTTTTTTAAACTTAAAGAGTATCCCTACTCCCTTAATTCATTTTAAAAAACACAATCATATTAGTGATAGAGTATATTAATTCATTAGAAATTCTAACAAACACACTATCAAAATAAAATACCCTTTATTGGGTATTTTATAAGACCGTTTCTACATCTATTTTTGACCTATAAACCTAAAACTAATAAATTATGAAAAAATTATTACTATTTACCGCATTCACATTTTTATTTTCAAACATTAACATTGCTCAAGAACTTTCTTTTGGTGGCAAGTTAGGAGTCAACTTTGCATCTGTAAGTAATAGTAACTCAGATACAAAAGGTAGAACATCATTTCATTTGGGTGCAGTAGCAGAATACGCAATTACAGACAAGTTTTCTGGGCAAGCAGAACTTCTATATTCTGGTATGGGTGCAAAAACTGAATTTTCAGACGAGGATGGAAGCTTTGAAAGCACGACAAAATTATCTTATATAAGTTTACCTCTTTTAGGTAAATATTATGTAACAGAAGCTTTAAGTGTAGAAGCAGGCCCTCAGTTTAGTTTTTTAATCTCAGCGGAAGAAGAATTTACAGATACCTATGAAGATTTTAATGGTGAAACAGAAACCGAAAGTGGAACTGAAGACATAAAAAATGGAACAAGTGGTTTTGACTTTGGTTTTGGAATTGGAGGGACTTATAAATTAGAAAATGGAATATTTTTTAGTTTAAGGTATGTGTTAGGGCTTTCAAAACTAGCTGCTAATGGAGATGGAAAAAACAAAAATAATGTGTTTCAAATATCTGGAGGATATAAATTTAATTAAATAACTAAAACAATCTATTTACTTTAATTAAACAATATAAATAATTTATTTAGGCTCTCTTCTTTAAAATAGAGAGCCTTATTATAAAAGCTATAACTATGAATAAAATATTAATAATAGTAATGTTATTTATTATTTCACCTTTACAAGCACAAAACTTTAATTCAATAATTGAAGATTTAGATTCGGCAATAAAAACTGTTCCATCTGCAAATAAAGAGTATGTTCAAACAATAACTTCGATACAACCTGGAGTGGTTGAGGTAACTATTGAAGAAATCAGTAAAAAAGGAAGTAGCACGGTTAATAGCTTCGAATTTAATACAGCAGATATTGATGTTAATACAATAAAAACAATTACTAAAAAAGATGTAATTATTATTCAACTTTTAGCAAAAAACAAACAAAAGTTAATTAAATTAACAACGAATCAAGAGAAAATAAGTTATGTAAATCAACTCTATATTAATGCAGAAAACATAGACAATGGCAGATTAATTGAAAATTATTTTAAACAATGTGTCCCACTAGCACAAGAAATAACAGACAAAAGATTATCACTTTCTAGCTATCAAGAACAACTAAATTGGTTAGAAAATAATGTTATTGATGTAAACTTAATAAAAAAACAATTTTCACAAAAACTAACAGCCAACAGCAATTATCCAGGAAGTATAATAATTAAGAGTAATGAAATTGCTGGAAAGAATTCTAAAAATACTACGTATCAATTAAACCTTTCAACACTTAACCCAAATTCTATATTATTTAAAATTGTAGGAGAAATATTTAGTATTGAGTTAGAGACACGAAGAAAATTAAAAACAATAAAATACTTTGAAGACGGTGAGCAAAAAGCATACGCTAATAAATTAACAATAGTATGTAACAGCGTCGAAAATGCAAGAGATCTTCAAAAAGTTTTAAAGGATATTATTCCTTTATCAGAAATAGAATTTAATAATTCACTAACAAAAATAAATTCTATCTCACAAGGTGTACAATTAATTAATAGCTTAACTAACAAAGTTGTTGTAAACGATTTGACTATTACCCAAAATATTGATGGAGAATGTGTAAGTGTATTTAAACAAGAAACCTTAGATAATAATAACACAGTACAAGAAACATTTAATTTCAACTTTGCGGATTTCAATAAAAACGGAATAAATTATTCAACCAATGGGAAACAAGTTTTTCTTGAATTAAACATTAAAGGAGGTAATAATTATATAAAACATGAAAAAAATGGTGAGCAAAAAAACTATATTAAATCTTTAAAAATATATACTCCAGAAATAGAAGACGCCATCACACTAGAAAGCACACTATCGTCCATTATTAATTTATGTCAAAACCCTAATAATAGTGCATTTATAGCTGGTTCAAAACCTGATATGCTACAAATTTTACAACAAAGTTTATCTAAAATTAATATTAATAATATAACCTACGATCAAAGTTTAAAAATTAATGAAAATGCGTTAATATTTACAAATACAATAATTAACACAAAATCCAGTAAAGAGCAAATATTTGAGTTTAACTTATCAGACATCAATTCTAATAGTATAAAAATGAATACTTCTGGTAAAAATGTAACTGTAACTGCCAACACCTATCATTTAGAAAAAATCATTAAATATTATGAAAATGGAGCTATTAAAAATTATCAAAATGAAATAGAAATCCAAGCGGTTAATATTGAAAATGCACGATTAATAACAAATTTACTAGTAAGTCTAACTGAAAAATAAACATTAAAATTATTCTGCATATTTAGTAATAAAAATACCCATTATTGGGTATTTTTTTATTATAAACTAAAACTTATTTTTGATAATAATTATAACCTTAACAATCAATACAATGAAAAACATCAAATTATTTTTACCAATCTTATTACTTTCTCTCTTTATTAGCTGTAATAAAGATGAAGCTGGTAATACAAACCAAAATCAAGACATTACAGATCCAATTGAAGTAGCTAGACTACTTAATGAAAATTTAATTTTGCCGTCCAATGCTTTTACAGTAAATCCAGATAATGTAGAAACGGATAATTCTATTTTTGTTTCAAGTGCCTCAAGTGGGAGAATGCCTTTACATACAGGAATTGATTTGGTAAATACAATTACTTTTGATTCTCAAAACCCAATAACTGCAGTTGGTATGCGTTTTGGTCCTACTGGTCCTATTAGTTTTATACCTATAACAGGACAAGATCTTGAAAACGGTATTGCAAGTTTTGTGTTTTCATTAAACCCTGAATTATGTGAAGATATCGCACAAATTTGCCACGATATAAAATGTTACGAATTTGCTCAGACAAGTTCAGGAGCAATTTCTCAAGCAGATTTGCAGGATATTGCAATGGTTTGTGGTGCGTGTGACGAACCATCTTGCTTAGATTTATTAGACGAAGAAATATGTAACAGCAATGGTTTACAAGGTGCAGAAGGTAACCCAAGGTTTAATTTAACTTGGGGAGGAAGTACAGACCTGGATCTTTATGTTACAGATCCAACTGGCGAAACTATTTCGTATCAAATAACATCCTCATCTTCTGGTGGGCAATTAGATGTAGATTGTCTTGGATCTTGCCAAGGAGGGAATGCTGAAAATATTTTTTGGGCTAATGGAAGTCCCTCTGGCACATACCAATACTACGTAAACTATTTTTACGGAAATGATGCAACTCCATTTACAGTCTCAATAAGTGAAGATGATAACGTAATTAGTACCGTAACAGGAAGCCTTAGTGAGGACGGTCAAGATTCACAAACTTGGACATATACTAAATAAATTATAATAAAAACATTTTCTAAAATTTTAATTCATGAAAAACCTATATTCAATTATAACTATTACCTTTCTGTGTGTATCTATATTTTCTTCTTGCGATAAAGAAGAAAGCAATGAGGTTAATGAAACCTCGCAAGTCTTTCTTGAAAAATCGTATCCAGGATTATTTAAAATTAACGGGCAAAGTGTATTGACTTCTGAAGGGAACTCAGGCGTAAATTATTCTGACGATAATTTACTTTATTCTAATTTACCCAACGGCAATTACGCATCTTTTGATATTAGTATGTTTGTTCCAACAGACAACACAGTAAGCATTCAAGCTGGATTAGAATCTGTTAGAATAATTAAAACCGATGGCACAGAAGTTCCTCCTTTTTTTGCAGGAGGATCGGTAGGAGGTATAGATGACGTGATTGGAGACGGAGTATCCAGACAGCGTTTTGACTTTAACTTTACCTACCCAAGTGATGCTCCAGTAATAAATAAAAATAATTTTGCGGGAATGCGGTTTGTATTCACTTTTGAATATGAAGATAATAATAGCGGAGATATTTTAGATAATAAAACATTTTCTTTTACTATTACAGCAGATGGAAACCCTGGAGGTGGCGGTAGTGGAGGTACTGGTGATGCTATTTTTTGGATTGATAATGATTATGGCTGTGGACCAATAGAGGTTATTGTCTTTCTTCCAGCTAATAATGTAAATTCAACAATTACTGGTTATTTTGGAACAACACCTGATTGCTCTAACACTAATAATGGAGGTAATTTTAATGACCTTCCAATTGGTGATTATATTTACAACGCTACTTGTAACGGTCAAGTATGGTCAGATATATTAACTATCAATGAAAATAGTTGCTCACGTATTAAGTTAGCTGATGGTGGTGGTGGAAACGCTACTGGTGATGTGATTTTTTGGGTTAATCAAGACTTTGGTTGTGGACCAATTAGCGTAAGTCTTACAGGTGCAGGATCTACAACTATAACAGGGTTTTATTCAAGCACGCCAAGTTGTTCGGATACGGGTAATGGAGGAAACATCAATGACATACCCGCAGGAAATTATGTGCTTAATGCAAGCTGCACTGGTTATACATGGAATGGATCTGTAACAATTTCAGAAAACTCATGCTTAAGATTTCAGCTATCACTTTAAACCCAAAATAATTTTATATTAAAAAATATAAAGACACCACATTTAAACAATGACAAAAACTAACTTACCAAACTAAATTTTGTTCTCATATTTTTGAAGTTGGTGTGAAAAAACCCTCTATAGAATTTAATTTCTAAGAGGGTTTTTGTAATTTCTGATGAATTTATTCCTTAATTAACTTCAGGTAAGAAATTATAATTCTTTTTATAAAACAACATTTGCTCTGTAAAAGTTGCTGGTTGCTCAATGATGAAACTTTCAATTTCTCCAGCATCATTCATTTTAGGAACAATTACAGGGTTTACAAATCCGCTATAAGGTGCGGCTGTAAATTGAGCATTACGTTCTAATATTTCTTTATGTAATTTTTGATCTACTTTTACGCCGTAGCCTTCAACTAAAGCTTCTACGGCTTCAAAATCACCTTCAGATTTAATGCGTTGTGTTTCACGTAATAATTGTCCGAATAAATCATGAAGTTTCTCATAATCATTAATATTGAAATATGTTTTTCCGTCGCGAGTAATTTTTTCAATTACATTGTCTTTTGCTCCTTTTTCAAAAACCCAAGCAGCAACCCATTGACGGTTTCTCATATGAGCTTCCTCTACATCATCGCCTAAATTTAAACGAATTAATTGCGTCATCATCCCATTACGAATATAACCATCGTAAGCAGCCATTCCAACACTTTTCCAATCTTCAACCAATCCTAATTCTTGTAGTTTTGGATTATATAAATAGTAAAGCCCTACTAAATCTGCACGGCCTTCTTCTAAAGTGGAAGCATAGTTTTTAAGTGTTTCTTTAGTTTCACCAACACCAGGATTTAACTGTCCAGATGCGTGACCTATTACTTCGTGTAGTGCAGTATGTAATTTACTAGATAATTGCCCATATTTTTTCTCTAATCGATATTCTTCGTCATCGTTAACAAATTCTTTTAAACGTCCCGAACTTCCTGCATTGTTATAGGCATGAATTATATTTCCTAATGAAACCGATTTAGATCCAACTTCAGCACGAATCCAGTTTGAATTTGGTAAATTAACTCCAATTGGTGTACTTGGTGATGCGTCTCCAGATTCAGCAGCAACATTTACTACTTTATAAGTAACACCAACTACATTTTTCTTTTTATGTGCTGCCATTAATGGGGAATTATCCTCAAACCATTGCGCGTTTTCTGAAACTACAGCCATTTTTTTAGACATATCAAAATCTTTAATTTGCACAATATTTTCGTAAGAACCTCTATAGCCTATAGGGTCGTTATAGACTTCAATAAAACTATTAATATAATCTATATTACCTTCAATAGCTCTTGTCCAAGCCACATTATAATCGTCCCAAGTTTGAAGATCTCCAGATTTATAATATGAAATTAACAAACCTATGGCATTTCCTTGTGCCTCATTTTCAGCAACACCTTTAGCCAATTCTAACCATTTTACAATCTCATCAATCGCTGAGCCATACAATCCTCCAGATTTATAAACTCGTTCTTTTAAAACACCATTTTCTTTTACTAATTGTGAGTTTAAGCCAAAAGATAATGGTCTTTTAGGGTCTGGAGATTTCTTTTTTGAGTAAAAGGAAGCTACATCTTTATTTGTTACATTAGAACCATAAAAATTCACAGCACTTTCTAGGATATTATCCACTCCTTTTGCTTGGTTTACCTTTTTAGCATCTTTATTATTGAAAATAACATCGAAAGCTTCACCTTCTAATTTTGTGTTTGTTGTTGCTAATAATTCTTTTAAATAATCTGAAGGAAATCCAGCTGGAATTTTAGCATTAGAATAATGATGATGAATTCCGTTTGAAAACCAAAGACGTTTTAAATAAATTTCAAAGTTTTTCCAGTTTTCCGAAGTTTTATCACCATTATATGTAGTATAAACATTCTCTAAAGCTTTCCGAATGGTTAAATTATAACGATAATTTTGATCCCAAATAATATCACGACCAGAATATCCTGCTTCTGCAAGATAATACACTAATTTTTGTTCTTTTAGAGTTAAATTTTCCCACCCTGGAATTTGATAACGCAACACTTTTATATCTGCAAATTGCTCTACATTATAATTAAAATCATTAGATGTTTTAACTTCTTTTGTTTCTGAAGTTGGTTCTGTTGCCTTTTTCTCTTCAGCACAAGAAAACGTAATAACGGAAGCTAAAAGCAATCCGAAAAAATAGTTAATGTTCATTTTAGTTTGTTTTTAATTTATTGAAGGACACAAAAGTAATGAAATTACAGCATTTTATTGGAAAAGTAAATCGTGTTTGTAAATAAATTCAGAATGTGTGATGTTAGCTTATTTAACTGGTATTAATCAATAAATCATAAAATTTCTGCAGGATCTATTGTTACTTTAGTAAAACTCGGGAACTATGGTGATAGCGATATGGAAGTACATAACAATATTGTCTATTTCTTTAAAAATAATAGTTTAGAACAAGGAAATTTGGTATGAGAATTATTTATCAACGATCCAACGACTGTGAAACCAGAAGAAATACAAACAGATATATGTTATCAAGTAAAAAAATAATTTTTATAAAACATTTTCAAAACCTCGTAAGAATTAACTCTTGCGAGGTTTTTTATTTTATATTCGTACAATGAAAAATCTATTATTAGTTTTTTTAGGTGGCGGTTTAGGTAGTTCACTAAGATATTGGATAGGAACTTACCTAAATAGTTACAAAACTGGAATTCCATACGGTACTTTTGCAGCTAACATTTTTGGGAGTTTATTAATAGGAATTATTCTCGGATTTTCCTTGAAAAACAATTACTTATCAAACAATACAGTTCTTTTTCTAGCTACTGGATTTTGTGGAGGATTAACAACTTTTTCAACCTTTGCTTATGAAAATCACTTGTTTTTAAAGTCGGGTGATTTTATAAGTTTTGCTATTTACACAATTATTAGTTTTGTTATTGGCTTTGCTGCTGTGTTTTTTGGAATGTGGGTTGTGAAGTTTTTTTAGGGTTCTCGCAAAGGCGCAGAGTCGCTAAGAATTTCTTATTAACTACTCTTATTAAATGTAATTATTGTTGTCCAACTAAAATTCAATTTTCAGTAAACCCTACTTAATGTTATGTTTAAAAAAATTTTAAATTATAACACCTTGCTTTTAGACATTGTTTCAAATAATATTATAATTAAAATATTGAACAATTACTAGGTAGATTATTAGTTAGTTACAATCAGGTCTTTTTTCTTTGTTCTTACAGCGTAGCGGTTTTATATCTTTTGTATGACACTACTATTTAATTAAAACTCAATGATCCCCGTAAGCCTTTACTCCAGCTTCAATACGTGCCAATAAATCGTTTTCTTCTGGAGGAATCGGGCAAGAATATCGATGACTATAAGCACAATAAGGATTATATGCTTTATTAAAATCGATGATGATAGTATCGCCTTCCGGAATTTCACCATCAATATATTTTCCCCCACCATAGGAACCATCACCACTGGTTAAATCGGTATAGGGTAAAAACAAATAATCTTCATAACCTTCTTCATTTTCGTGGTTGGTACTTTGAAAAATATTTAAAACCAAATCCTTTCCGTCAATAGTAAAATGTGCCTCTCCGTACTTTACATATTCCGGTAATCTTTCGGTGGAAGTCTTCATTAAAAAAGGTTTTTCATCGGGTGTTCTAACAAATTTGGCTTCTACTCGAAACTTTAAATCTATGGGATAAAATAGTAATCCTTTAAACGAAATTTGATCTAATGAATCTAATATGGAAGTTTCAGGGTTTGAATATTCTTCATTTAATTCGGTTTGAACTTTCTCAATTTCTTCTAATATTTTTTTATTAGTTTGTGCATTTACAAAACTAAAAACCAATAAGATAAAGGTTAAGGTTAGATACTTCATGTTTTTTTTTAATTTCAGTAAATATAGGATTGGTTTTTAGATTTTTCACATAAAGATAAATAACTTCTGTTAGGAGGAGCTAAAAACTGAAACTTCTTTGTTATATTTGTGAGTGTCTTATGTTAAAAACAAATAGCTCTCCCTCTAACAAGAGGCATGGTTATTGATTGGTATTTTGAAATTGTTACACTTAATAATTTAAAAAATATGTATATTAATAATATTTGGTTTTTTGAAGATGTAAATCTTTATAAAATCCTTTGTCCACATAAGTTTAAAGAATTTAGAACCACTCACGTGTTTGATAAATATTCAAAAAAAGAATTCATTTATTTTACAGACGATTCTGCTTCAAAAGTATATTTAATAGACGAAGGAAAAGTAAAAATCGGGTATTATAGCGAAGATGGTTCCGAGGTTGTAAAAGCAATACTTTCTAAAGGTGAAGTTTTTGGCGAAAAAACCATTCTTGGCGAAGATAAGCATACAGAGTTTGCTCAAGCTATTGATAAAAACAATTCCATCTGTTCTATTTCTACTGAGGTATTACAAGGATTAATGCAAGAAAATAGAACTTTAAGTATTAAACTGTATAGATTTATTGGTTTTCGGATAAAAAAATTGGAACGCAGACTAGAACTACTTCTTTTTAAAGATACACGTACTCGAGTGATTGAGTTCATTTCAGAATTAGAACAAGAATTTGGCACTCCATTAGCAAACGGAAATATAAA
>CAZIMW010000039.1:0-7295 GCA_964540425.1 uncultured Flavobacterium sp. | reverse complement strand
TATAATGAATGAGTTAAAAGAAGAAGAATTTTTAGACTTCAATAGAAACGAAATTATTTTAAAAAAATGAGTTTATGTTAGCTAGCTAACATTTAGTTTGCAGTTTTGAATATACTTTTGCTGTAATTAAAAAAAAACTAGTTATGATAAAAAAAAGTATTTCAATTTTATTATTAAGTGTTATCCTAGTTACTATGTCTTGTAATAACGACGACGACAATACACCTGCACCACCAACAACTTCAGATTTAGTATTAGACATAGAAGGTCTAGAAGCATTGGGCGACGATTTTGTGTATGAAGGATGGATTATTGTAGATGGAACTCCCGTATCTACAGGAGTATTTTCTAGCGTTAATTTCCCACAGTCATTTACAGTTGAAACTTCCGACCTAGACAATGCAACAAGATTTGTGTTATCTATTGAGCCTACAATAGACCCTGACCCAGCACCTGCAAGTACAAAAATACTTGTTGGAGATTTTTCAGGAAACTCTGCAAATATAAACTCAAAAGGCACCGTTGCAGATTTTAATAATGCTTCCGGAACATACATATTAGCAACTCCAACAGACGGGAATGGAGATATTAATGAAGAAAGTGGAGTATGGTTTTTAGATAATTCTAGCGGTAGTCCTGTTGCAGGCTTAAATTTACCAGCCCTTGCAGATGGATGGAAATATGAAGGATGGGCAGTAATAGACGGAACCCCAATTAGTACAGGGACTTTTTTAATTTCTAATGGTCCAGATGACAATGCAAGTACATCTGCTTTTAAAGGAGATGATAACGACGGTCCTCCATTTCCAGGAGAAGATTTTTTACAAAACGCTCCAAGTGGTTTAACATTTCCTACAGATTTAAAAGGAAAAACAATAGTAATATCAGTTGAGCCTTATCCAGATAATAATCCAGACCCGTTTACCCTTAAACCTTTGGCACATATGGTTCCTGAAAATGCAGAAAACCATACTGCAATAATGATGGGAGATGGTCCAGTATCAATTATATCTGGTACCGTAACAAGATAGTAACTATTAATTTTATAAGACAAATTAATATTTAATATGAAAAAAGAAAAAATAGTCTTAAAATAAAAATACCTAACAGGTTTTATAAATCTGTTAGGTATTAAACCTTATTATAGACTAGAGTATTTAAATGTTACCGTCTGTGTTTAGTTATTTGTTAAAAAAAAGTGTAAATAATTAAATTCACACTTTTTTTAATTCACGAATTTTTTAACCACATTATTTTCTACAACATGAGACAATACTATTTGAGTTTTTGTTTCACCATACGCAATTAACTGATCAATAAAAGCCTCTAAATGCTTCTGATCTTTTAAAACAACTTCCATTACAAAGTTTTCGTTTCCTGTTATTCTGTAACAATTTTGGATTTCCTCAAATGTTTTAACTTTAACAAGAAACGGCTTTAATTTTCCCATAAAAGCACGAAGCGTTATAATAGCTGTAAGCTGATAACCTACTTCAAAAGGTGAAACTAAAGTTATGTAACTTTTTATAACCCCCAAATCTTCCATTTTTTTTATGCGTTCTGAAACGGCAGGAGAACTAACCCCAACCGTTCTCCCTATTTCCGCATTAGATTGTCTTGCATTTTTTTGAAGACATTGTAATATTTTCCAATTCAAAGTGTCTATTTTCATATTAAGGTGTTTTGTTAAAAAAAACATTTTTATTAAGGCAAATATATGATTTTACTTTAATATGTAAAGAAGAAAACATCACTTTGTCTTTAGTTTTGTATAAAAAAGAAAGCTGTTTTAAATTGAAAATGAATACCATTAACCCATATAATAAGCCTATTTCGCCTATTCATAAAAAGGCGTTGGAAATCTTCACATTATCCAGTCAGATATCAAAATATTTGATTTACGATTTAGCACCATTACAATCCAATGGTTTTGAAGATCCTAGCATTTATTTTACAGGCGACATTGTACAACAATCCAATTCTTTAGCGCCTCAAATTATGCAAGCTGAAAGCAAACTTTTTTCTGAAGAAAGACACCAACACGTTTTATCGCTTTCCCATTTAACCAACGTATTGTATAAAAACTGCGAACGCTTGGAAAGAGTTAATAGCAACGGAAAAGAATTTCTTCCATTACTTCGAAAAGAATTAAAAAAGTTTAAAAAATTGCAACATATTTGGATGTTGACTTTATAGAATCACACGAAATATATTTTACTTAACCTGCAAGGATTTAATCGAAAGAATTCCCCGAGGCTCTGCCTCGGTGGTCAAAAAGGAAAGTTTGAAAACCTGAGGTTTTCATCAAACTAAAAATAAAATTTTTTCCGCTTGATACCTCTATGGCTCTGCCTCGAGGTAGTTCATTTTACTTGCAGGTTTTTTTGTTTTTTAGTAAATTGAAATAAATGAAAAATTATGTTTGAAGACGAAAATGACGACTTTAAAAGTCCAGACGAGATAAGAAAAATGCCCGTTTTTATAAAGGCAAATGAAATTTATGAATTGGTTAGGTATATCATTGAATCTGTAGAAAAAACAGATATCGACTATAAACACGAATACGAATCTGAAATGATAAAGCATAATTTGCAGTATATGGCTGAAAACTCTTTAATAATTCCTGCTAAAATTTCTGGTGCTGAAGCTGCAGATATTTATGACTTAAAAATGGAAAATGCTGCTATTATAAGAAAAGCCGCTCGCGAATTAATTACCGATGCTCGCGGAATACAAATGAACGGTTTTAAAGACACTGAATACTTAGAATTACTTCGTAAGGAAGTGGAAGAATTTAGAATTCTATTTGCCGAATGGGTAAAAACTTTTGACCCATGGAATTATATTATTGATCGCTGGGGGCTTTTTAATCCACCCGGAGTTAATTACGATGATAAAGATCCAGATGACGATATTCCATTTAATCCTTTAGACGAATTTGAAGACTTATAATCTAGTATCTAAATTTAATTCCGAAGTCTTAATTATTTTAATTTTTGATACCTGAATATGATTTGGGTTGATTAAAATATTGCTTTCAGAAGGTAAAACTACCGAAGGGATTCGCAATGCCAATTCTTCATTATTCTGTAACCAGTTACTTCCAAAAACTTGAGTTTCTGAAATTAAATTATTAGACCGCCAATTGGTAGGTAACTTGTTTTCTGGTATTGTTTTTATATGATTTTCAGGAATTTCAACTTCAATAAAAAAGTAGTTATTGGTAATTAATTGTTGATTGGTATGCACCAACATTTCTAAAACACAAAGTGATACATGTTCAGAAAAATACAATATGGCAGTTCCTCTTTTATTCCAACGTCCACCATATAACCGCGCTCCTTCTCCACTTAAATCATTGACGAATTTTTGTTTTGCTATTCTATAAATTTTCAAAATGAATAAATTTAAGAATGAACGCCATATTCTAACCTGCCTAGTAAATCTTTGATAAGATGCGTACCAAACGAAGTGTCTAAATAATCTAAAGGTGGCTTGTAATTTAAAGCCCTTAACTCTGAATGAAGCCATTTGGTAAAAGCATCAATAGTACCTAAAACATCAATACCTCTAGAAACGACATCGGCAATTTCAAGAACTTGTTCGGTACTGTAAATACTTAATAACTCTGTATTGCTTTTACGCTGAATGGTACGATGTGAAATATGCAAAAGGTTACTCATTTTTTCCATAGAGATGGAAAGAATGGAACTTAAAGTTATTAATACCGACTTTGGCAAGCCTTTACGAGTAACTTGAATAAGATCTAACTCATTATGTATAGGCTGACTAATAACTAAACTGCCTCCTAAAACACTGGTGATTCGATCGTATTTATTTTGTAATTTATAAAATATTTCGGGCTCGTTAATGATATTTTTAACGGTATGTGCAGAACTGTAATTTTTCATAATCACGACAATTTACACAAAAATACGTATTTTTGTCGTATCTATCAAATTATTACATATAAACATCAAGACCTGCCAGGTTTTAAAAATCTGGCAGGTCTAATTTTCTTTGGAAAAACTGGTTCACTGCTTACATGTTTCTTCTATACTGACCTCCAACTTCGAATAAAGCACTTGTAATCTGACCGAGAGTACAGGTTTTACAAACATCCATTAAAGCTTCAAAAATATTCTCATTGTGTATGGCTTTGTGCTGTAAATCTACTAATAGCTTTTCAGATTCATTTTTAGTTGCTTTATGAAGATTTTCAATAACTTTTATTTGATATTGCTTCTCTTTTTCCGTTGCTCTAATTACTTCACCTGGAATAACCGTTGGAGATCCTTTACTACTTAAAAAAGTGTTTACTCCAATGATAGGAAATTCTCCATTATGTTTTAAGGTTTCATAATACAAACTTTCTTCTTGTATCATACTTCGTTGATACATCGTTTCCATTGCTCCTAAAACACCACCTCTTTCGGTGATTCTATCAAATTCCATTAAAACGGCTTCTTCCACCAAATCGGTTAGTTCTTCAATAATAAATGCTCCTTGAATGGGATTTTCATTTTTTGCTAATCCCAATTCCTTATTTATAATTAACTGAATTGCCATTGCTCTACGAACACTCTCTTCCGTAGGTGTCGTAATTGCCTCGTCATAAGCGTTGGTATGTAGTGAGTTACAGTTATCGTTTATTGCATATAAAGCCTGAAGGGTAGTTCTAATATCGTTAAAATCAATTTCTTGAGCGTGTAAAGATCTTCCTGAAGTCTGAATATGATATTTCAACATCTGAGCTCTAGGATTGGCATTGTACTTTAGCTTCATTGCTTTAGCCCAAATTTTGCGGGCTACACGACCAATTACCGAATATTCTGGATCGACTCCATTACTGAAAAAGAACGATAAATTTGGTCCGAATTTATTAATATCCATCCCTCTTGAAAGATAATATTCCACATAGGTAAATCCGTTGGCAAGTGTAAAAGCCAATTGCGTAATAGGATTGGCACCAGCTTCTGCAATATGATAGCCAGAAATAGAAACGGAATAGAAATTTCGAACTTGTTTTTCAATAAAATATTCCTGAACATCACCCATTAAACGCAAGGCAAATTCTGTGGAAAAAATACATGTGTTTTGGGCTTGGTCTTCTTTTAAAATATCTGCTTGTACCGTACCGCGAACTTGTTTTAAAGTTCCGTATTTTATTTCCTCATACACTTCGCTTGGTAAAACTTCATCTCCAGTTACTCCTAGAAGCATCAATCCTAATTGGTCATTTCCTTCAGGAATTGCACCTTGATAACTCGGACGTTCTATTCCTTTTTTCTTATAAATAGAAACTATTTTCTTTTCAACATCTTTTTCTAGTTTGTTTTCTTTAATATATTTCTCACAATTCTGGTCGATGGCAGCATTCATGAAATACCCCAACAACATAGGTGCTGGTCCATTTATAGTCATGCTTACCGAGGTCATTGGATGGCTTAAATCGAACCTGAATACAATTTTTTAGCATCGTCTAAACAACAGATAGAGACTCCTGCATTTCCGATTTTTCCGTAAATATCTGGACGTTTATCTGGGTCGTTTCCATAAAGTGTTACACTATCAAAAGCGGTGGAAAGTCTTTTTGCAGGCATTCCTAAACTTACATAATGAAAACGCCTGTTGGTTCTTTCGGGTCCTCCTTCTCCAGCAAACATACGGGTTGGGTCTTCGCCAGTTCTTTTAAAAGGATACAATCCTGAAGCAAAAGGAAATTCTCCCGGTACATTTTCTTGCAATACCCAACGTAAAATATCGCCCCAAGCTTCATACTTTGGCAAACATACTTTTGGGATTTGCAAATGTGAAAGCGACTCCGTATGAGTTTCAATTTTTATTTCTTTATCTCTTACTTTAAAAGAATAAATGGGTGCTTTATACCGATTTACTTTTTCAGTCCAACCTATAATTACCTCCCAGTTGTAAGGGTCTAAGTTCATTTTTACTCGGTCGAATTCTTTGAATAACAGATTTAAAAACTCATTATTTACAGATTGCTTCGTTTCTTCTACAATTACATTTGTATTGTCATTCAGAGCATAGCGAAGAATCTCATCTTCGTTAAGACCTGATTTTACTAATAAAGATTCTTCCTTCGTCGGAATGACATTCGCGACCGATAGAATCGTCTTATAAATTCCGAATAATTTTTGAGCTACTTCAACTTGAGTGTTTACTCTAGAGTCGTACCCTCTATTGTTTTCGGATATTTCTGAAAGGTACCGTACTCTCGCTGGCGGAATTATATAAATTTTTTCAGACATCTCTTCCGATATCTGATAATTTGATTTTAGGTTAGCTTTGGTTTTTTCAACCAACTTATCCATAATGGCTTTATAAAGTTGGTTCATTCCTGGATCGTTAAATTGCGATGCGATGGTACCAAATACTGGCAAATCATCTTGGTGTATATCCCATAAATTATTGTTACGCATATACTGTTTCTTCACATCACGTAAAGCATCTAAAGCTCCTCTTTTATCGAATTTATTAATAGCTACCAAGTCGGCAAAATCCAACATATCAATCTTTTCCAACTGAGTTGCAGCTCCAAATTCTGGAGTCATTACATATAATGAAACGTCGCTATGTTCAATAATTTCGGTGTCGCTTTGACCAATTCCGGAAGTTTCTAAAATAATAATATCGTACTCAGCAGCTTTTAAAACCTCGATGGCTTCCGAAACATATTTTGATAAGGCTAAATTACTTTGGCGAGTTGCTAAAGAACGCATATAAACTCTAGGAGAATTTATCGCATTCATACGAATTCGATCGCCCAATAAAGCACCTCCAGTTTTTCTTTTGGAAGGATCTACAGAAATAATTCCGATGGTTTTTTCTGGAAAGTCTATTAAAAACCGTCGAACCAACTCATCTACTAAAGACGATTTTCCGGCTCCACCCGTTCCTGTAATTCCTAATACTGGAACTTTTGAATTTTTATTTTTAATATGAATAGCATCTAAAACATTTTTTGCAACTTCTGGAAAATTCTCTGCCGAAGAAATGATTCTTGCAATGGCACCTGCTTCTTTTTCTGAAAGCTTTTCTGCTTCGTTGGTTAATATGTTTCCGATAGGATAGTCAGATCTTTCAACCAAATCGTTGATCATTCCTTGCAATCCCATTTCACGACCATCGTCTGGCGAGTAGATTCTTTCAATTCCGTAGTCTTGCAATTCTTTAATTTCAGAAGGAAGAATTACACCGCCACCGCCACCAAATATTTTGATTTGTGTTGCACCTTTTTCCTTTAGTAAATCATACATATATTTAAAGTACTC
>CAZIMW010000038.1:9921-18590 GCA_964540425.1 uncultured Flavobacterium sp. | reverse complement strand
AAAGTATATTTTTCGTTTAAAACAATGGGGAAAGTAACTCCTGCTTCAAAAGATTTTATATTGGTGCTTTCGTTAGTGTTTTCAAATTTTGCATTGGGAGCATAACTATAGCCTACTTTTAAAATATCTACATATTCTTGGGCTTCAGACAGAAAAGGTAAAACAAAAAGGATTAGTAGTAACTTTTTCAAATTAAATAAAATTTCAATTAATTAGTTTGACTAAACTACTAATAAACAAGTTATATTTGCACACATAAAATAAAATAAAAAATGAAATTATTAAAAAGTATTTTTGCAATTATTTTGGTTGTTTCACTAGCAAGCTGTAGCAGTGATGATGATAACAATCAATTTTTATTAACTAATGCAAATCTTGCAGGAACTTATGAAGTTACCTTTTTAAATACAACAGAGGTTCAAACAACAGATGTTAATGGAGCCGATATTGTAACAATAACAACAACTATTGGAGAAACTTTTGAATTAGAAATTGTTTTTTCAGAAGATGGCAACTATTTGATTGATGGTTTGTATGTCGAAAGGTACAAAAGAATAGTAGACGGAGATATTATAGAAGAAGATACAGATATTATTGATATTGATAACGAAGAAGGAACTTATTCAACTAATGATGCTTCTATGAAATTGACATTAGATGACGATGTGTATGATGTTACTCTTTTTAACGAAAATGAAATTAGAATTACTTTTGAAGATGTGCGGGTAGAAAATGGAGATGATTTTGTTTATACAGAAGAAATTAGAATGGTTAGACAATAAGTTTATTATTTATTGTTGTAAAAAAGCCTTGTAGTTAATCCTGCGAGGCTTTTTTATTGTCTTAATTTTAAAGCTTTAAGCATTGTCTTATCTCAACAATTTCTTAAATTCGCAGCTATCTTTTTAAACTGAATTTTTAATTCGGAAAGCAATTAAAAACACCCAATTACTCGGGCAATAAATATGAACACAGAATTTAAAACATATAAAGGCTTAGATCTTCCCAAATTAGGGGAAGAAATACTCGATTTTTGGGAAAAAGAAAACATTTTTGAAAAGAGTATTTCCACTCGCGAAGGAAAGACTCCTTTTGTGTTTTTTGAAGGGCCACCATCTGCCAACGGATTACCAGGAGTGCATCACGTTTTAGCGCGTGCGATTAAAGATATTTTTCCGCGTTATAAAACCATGAAAGGTTTTCAGGTAAAACGAAAAGCAGGTTGGGATACGCACGGTTTACCCATTGAGTTAGGTGTCGAAAAAGAATTGGGAATTACCAAAGAAGATATTGGTAAAACCATTTCGGTAGAGGATTATAACGCCGCTTGTCGTAAGGCAGTAATGCGCTATACCGATATATGGAACACCCTTACCAAACGTATTGGTTATTGGGTAGATATGGAAGATCCGTATGTTACCTACGATCCAAAATATATGGAAACGGTTTGGTGGTTACTAAAAGAAATTTACAATAAAGGCTTACTTTATAAAGGTTATAGTATTCAACCATATTCTCCAAAAGCAGGAACAGGATTAAGTTCTCACGAATTAAACCAACCAGGAACGTATCAAGATGTTACCGATACGACAGTCGTTGCTCAGTTTAAAGCCATCAAAGAAACCTTGCCAACTTTTCTGAAAGAACTCGAAGGCGACATTCACTTTTTAGCTTGGACGACCACCCCTTGGACATTACCGTCAAACACAGCATTAACCGTTGGAAAGAAGATAGATTACGTTCTAGTAAAGACCTTTAATCAATATACATTTGAAGAAATTCAGGTGATTTTGGCTAAGAATTTAGTCGGAAAACAATTTACAGGAAAGTTTGAAGAAGCAGAAAGTGAAGCCGATTTAGCAAACTATGAAGCAGGAGCCAAGAAAATACCTTTCTTTATTCTGAAGGAATTTAAAGGGGATGATGTTTTAGAAAGTCGTTATGAGCAATTATTGCCTTACGCTTTACCAAACGATAATCCCGAAAATGCCTTTAGAGTAATCGCAGGAGATTTTGTTACTACCGAAGACGGAACAGGAATCGTACACACTGCGCCAACTTTTGGAGCAGACGATGCGATGGTTGCCAAACAAGCCGTCCCAGAAATACCGCCAATGTTGGTCATGGATGAGAATGGGAAGTTAGTTCCTTTGGTGAATTTACAAGGAAAATTCCGTTCAGAAATGAAGGAATATGCTGGTAAATATGTAAAAAACGAATATTATGCAGATGGCGAAGCACCCGATAAATCGGTTGATGTTGAGATTGCCATTAAATTAAAAATAGAGAACAAAGCTTTTAAAGTAGAAAAATACACTCACAGTTATCCCAACTGTTGGCGTACCGATAAACCTATTTTATACTATCCATTAGATTCTTGGTTTATAAAAGTAACCGACTTTAAAGATCGAATGTTCGAACTGAATTTAGGAATCAATTGGAAACCTAAATCAACCGGAGAAGGGCGTTTTGGAAATTGGCTTGCCAATGCAAACGATTGGAATTTATCTCGATCTAGATATTGGGGAATCCCTCTTCCTATTTGGCGTACCGAAGATGGTACCGAAGAAATGGCAATCGGTTCTATTGAAGAATTAAAGTCCGAAATGCAAAAAGCGGTAAAAGCTGGAGTATTAGAAAAGGATATTTTTGAAGATTTTGTTTCGGGAGATTTTTCCGAAGAAAACTACGCAAAAGTAGATCTTCATAAAAACATAGTGGATGAAATTGTATTGGTTTCCGCTTCAGGAAAACCCATGAATCGTGAAGCAGATTTAATAGATGTTTGGTTCGATAGTGGTTCTATGCCCTATGCACAATGGCATTACCCGTTCGAAAATAAAGAAAAAGTAGATAACACTTGGCGAAAAGCCGATTTTATTGCCGAAGGAGTAGATCAAACTCGTGGATGGTTTTATACCTTACACGCAATTGCAACGATGATTTTTGACGATGTTGCCTATAAAAATGTAGTTTCCAACGGATTGGTTCTCGATAAAAACGGACAAAAAATGTCCAAACGTCTAGGAAATGCCACCGACCCTTTTGAAACGCTGGACAAATTTGGTCCAGATGCTACCCGTTGGTATATGATTAGCAATGCCAACCCTTGGGACAATTTAAAATTTGATTTAGCAGGAATTTCAGAAGTACGAAATAAGTTCTTCGGAACACTTTATAACACCTATAGTTTCTTTAGTTTGTATGCGAATTTGGATAATTTTAATTATTCCGAAGCAGATATTGCATTAGAAAAACGACCAGAAATTGATCGATGGGTGCTTTCAGAATTACATACTTTAATAGAAAAAGTAGATAAATTTTACGAAGAGTACGAACCTACAAAGGCAACGAGAGCAATTTCAGAATTTGTACAAGAAAATTTAAGCAACTGGTTTGTACGTTTAAGTAGAAGACGTTTTTGGAAAGGTAGTTATGGCGAAGATAAAATTTCGGCATATCAAACGTTGTTCAATTGCTTGCTTACCATTACTCAATTAAGCGCGCCCGTAGCTCCGTTTTTTATGGACAGAATGTACCGTGATTTATTAAACGGAACGATAAAAACAGGCGAGGAATCTGTGCATTTAAGCAACTTTCCAATATCAGATTCGACCTGTATAGACAAGTCATTGGAACATAAAATGCAAAAGGCTCAGACAATATCTTCTTTGGTTTTATCGTTACGTCAGAAAGAGAAAATTAAGGTTCGTCAGCCCTTACAAAAAATTATGATTCCGGTGTTGAATGATGCTCAACGAGCCGAGATTTTAGCTGTTTCAGATTTAATAAAATCGGAAGTAAACGTAAAAGAAATTGAGCTAATAGATGAAGGTTCTGGAATTTTGGTAAAACAGATAAAACCAGACTTTAAAAAATTAGGACCTCGCTTCGGAAAAGATATGAAAACCGTTGCACAAGTGATCACTAATTTTGGTCAAGAAGAAATTTCTACCCTTGAAAAAGAAGGTGAAATTACTATCTCAATAAACGATAAAATCACTACCTTGTGCAAAGACGATGTGGTGATAAGTTCTCAAGATATTGAGGGTTGGTTGGTTGCCAATAGTGATGGAGTTACCGTTGCATTAGATGTGACGATAAGTCCAGATTTAAAAAATGAAGGGATTGCTAGAGAGTTGGTAAATCGAATTCAAAACATCCGAAAAGACTCCGGTTTTGAAGTGATGGATCGAGTAGAAATCACCATTCAAGAAGATGAAAAATTAAACGTGGCAGTTAGCCAAAATTTAGAGTATATTAAACGTGAAACCTTAACAGAAATATTACAATTTACTCAAAAACTTAATGACGGTATAGAAATAATTTTTGACGATATTACAAGTAGGTTACTAATTAAAAAAGTGTAAAATGGAAAACGAAATTAAAGTTAGATTTAACGACAGCGAATTAGATTTTTTCAAAAAATTAATTGAAGAAAAAATTGAAAATGCAGAAAAACAATTAAAATTAGCTGAAAGTGCTTTCAAAAACGATAGCGATAATGGCACAGACGATACTGCACCAACCTTTAAGGCTTTTGACGAAGGAAGCCAAGTAATGAGTAAAGAAACCGCATCGCAGTTAGCAATAAGACAGCAAAAATTTATTAGAGATTTGAATAACGCATTGATTCGTATTGAAAATAAGACCTACGGAATTTGCCGTGTGACCAAAAAACTAATCAATAAAGAACGATTAAAATTAGTGCCACACGCAACGCTTAGTATTGAAGCTAAAAATATGCAGTAACAGTTTAATCCCGATAGTTATCGGGACCAAAAAGTAAAGTTCCTAATCCCAAAATTATAATTGGGATTAGGAATTTTGTTTTTAAAATCATTCAATTTGAAAAAAAGCACTTTCATATTATTTTTCTTATTCCTCGGAAATGCCTTTTCTCAAAAGGTAATTGAACGAGAATTTAATGCCCTAGAAATTACTACTATTGAAATCAATTCTGAGATTATTTATCATATTAAAATCACTTCAGAAAAAACAGAACAAATTAAAATTAAAACTCAAGTAGAAGGTGAGAACTATGAAAATGTGGTTTTGGGTATTATTGAAGAAAACAATACGTTACAAATAAAAACTTCATTCACTCCTTTTTTTGAAGCTAAAAATGACAAGCTTGCGGCACACAAATTAATTTCTATTGAAATGGAATTAATAGTTCCAGAAAGCATGGCTGTTAAAATTGAGGCTTCCGTAGCTTCCGTAGAAATCTTTGGGAAGTATAAAGCAGTTTCCGTTTTATTAGAAAACGGAAATTGTTCACTTACTAATTTTAAAGGGAATGCAATGCTAAAAACCAAACAGGGTTTTATTACAGTTTATGCTTCAAAAGAAACTCTTGGGATTGCTGTTTCAAAAAAGGGAGCAGTTGTTAATGAGCTTTCAAAAAGCAATGTAAAATCTTTAAAACACCGAATTGAAGCAGAAAGTTTTAAAGGAAATATTTCACTCTTTCAGATTCATTAATAAGTAGTATTTTTGCGAGCGTTATCAGAACCTATGACTTTAAAAAAATCCATTTTTATTATTATTTTGATCTTGTTGATAGATCAGATTTCAAAAATATACATCAAAACTCATTTTGTATTGGGCGAAAGCGTAACTGTTTTTGAATGGTTTAAAATAGCCTTTGTAGAGAATGCAGGAATGGCTTGGGGAGCAAAAATACCTGGGCAATACGGCAAGCTATTTCTAACACTTTTTAGATTGGTTGCTATTGTTGGTATTGGATATTGGTTATGGGATTCGATACGTAAAAACTATTCTAAAGTATTGACTGTTTCTATCGCATTGATTTTTGCAGGAGCTTTAGGAAACATCATCGATTCTGTTTTTTACGGAATTATTTTCGATGATTCTCATCGTCAAATTGCTACTATGTTTCCGCCAGATGGAGGTTACGGAACCTTGTTTCATGGTAAAGTGGTAGATATGTTACATTTCCCGATGTGGGAAGGATTCTTACCTAGTTGGATTCCGTTTTGGGGAGGTGAGTACTTTACTTTTTTTGATCCCGTTTTTAACATTGCCGATATGTCTATAAGTACCGGTTTTGGTTTGCTGATTGTTTTCAATAAGAGGGCTTTTCCGAAGGAAGAAAAGAAAGTTGAAACTGAAATTACTAAAAATCAGTAAAGTGTATAATATTTTGTAAATTTGGGTAGTTTAATACTTTAAATTAAATCCAATGGAGTCGATAGCGTTAAGAAAAAAATGGCAAGAATCAATTTCTAAAGTTGATGATCGATTTTTAAGAATGATTGATGCTCTTTATGAAAGTTATAAAAATAAAGACCCTTATGATGAATTTCCAAAGGAAGCAAAATATTTAATCGACCAAGGATTAAAAGACATTGAAGAGGGAAGAATCCATTCTCACGAAAATGTGATAAAAGAATTTAGAGAGAAATATAACTTATCATAATGACTATTTTTTGGACTAAAACTGCCAAGGATAGCTTTCAAGAAGAATTAGATTTTATTTATATAAAATGGGGAAACAAAGAAGTTGACCGATTTATAAATCTTTCAGTAGAGTTTGTTGATTTATTAGCAAAAGGTCTAATTGAGGGGAAGTCATCAAAAAAAAGGAACATTCGAATTTCTGTAATTTCAAAACAAACTACTTTGGTTTATAAAATAAATACAGTGAAAAATCAAATAGAATTAGTCCTATTTTGGAATAACCTAAAGGATCCTAATAAATTGGAAAAGATTATTACTAAATACTAAAAGGAGTTTCAAACCACATTCCTAAGAATCGTAAAAATCAGCATTAGGATTAATATTCCGACCAACCATTTGATAAATAAAATAATATCTTGGAGGATTACTCTGTTGGAGCTAATAAATTAAAAGGATAATAAGGAATATTCCTAAAAATCCAAAATAAGATGGTTATTATAAAAAAGCTAAAAATAAACAGGTTGCTATAAAAAAGTTTTATCCGATATTCTTTCTCAAAAAGATAATTCCAAACTTTAATTCCTAAGCCAATAATTAATAATGGCAAACTCAAAACCAACAAAGGATTCAATCTAAAAGCAGCACCAATATTTAAATGTAATAATTGATGAATTGCCCTTTGCGACCCACAACCAGGACAATTATAACCTGTCGCATACTTAAAAGGACAGGGTATAAAAAAAGAATGTTGCGAAGGATTGTAAAGAAAATAAAAATATAAAAAGCCCCCAAAAGCCAATCCAATGAGGGCAATAATTAATATTTTAATCGAAAAAGGCCGCACTAAAACCAAAAACTAACATTGCAATAATATAAAGAACAAAAAATATACCTATACTTATTGCTCCCCAAATAGAATATTTTTTTGCATCTGCTGCGGCTTTTATTGCGCCTTCCTTATCACCTTGATACCAAAGTGTGTTAACTTTTGTTGCTTTAATAATAGCTACTATTCCTAAAGGCATACAGCACATCACGGTACATAATATTGCCCAAACAAGATTATTGTCTGGAGGATTTCCCATTGATTGGTTTTGTGTTTCCATAAGTTTTTATATTATTAGTTTAGGTTCTAAATATACTACGAATTTTTAAAACAAAAACAATTTTTTGGAGTTACGCAAAAATGTAATGGAACATCGGTTTCTTCAATTGGAATCATATCTTCAGGTTCAAATAAGGAGAGCCCGATAAAGATAGTTTCAGGGTTGCATTTTGCTAAAAATCGATCGTAAAAACCTTTTCCGTAGCCCAAACGATTTCCATTTTTATCGTAGGCTAGTAATGGCACAAAAACCACATCGATTTGTGAAGGTTGAATCTCAATACCAGAAACAGGTTCGGGTACCTTATAGTTTGAGGGTTTTAAAAGCGTGTTGTCTTGTAAAAGTATGTGCGACAATTCGCCAGTTTCAATATGAGCTTTTGGTACGATGATACTTTTGTCTTTTCCTTGAAGAATATGTAAAATGTATTCAGTATTTACTTCCTTTTTATCAGGAATAGGAAGAAAAATATGATAATTGTTTTTATCCCAAACAAGAAGTTTTAAAACATTATTTGCAATTTCGATGCTGAGGTCATCTAATTTATCTTCAGAAATTTGCTTTCGAAGATTCTTGTATTTTATTCTAAATTTAGTTTTATTCATCAGTACTTTCTTTCTTCAGCATTTATTCTATTTAATGAAATAATATTGACAAATGAAAAATAGCATCGCCTTGATGTACTATAGGTGTCTCGTTTACATTAATAATGTACCCTTTGTTAGGAGCCTTTACATTGTATTTCGTTTTTCCGTAAGGATCTGTTATGCTTGCTAATATTTCTCCTTTTTCTACCAACTTATTTATTTTCACTTTTAAATGAAACAATCCGCTTTTTTGGGCACGCAACCATTTTGTTTTTTCAATAATAACGGTGTCTGATAGTGGATTGGTAACATTAAACGTAGGGTCTAACATTTCTAAAAAATACAAAATTCGTTTGGTGCCTCGCACTCCATAACTAACAATTTGTTTGTTATTTTCGAGTGATTTTCCTCCTTCAAATAAAACAATAGGAATTTCTAATTTATCGCAGGTAGCACGATAGGTTTTCTTTAAATTGTTTGAATAGACTGTAAACGGGGCATTAAATATTTTGGCTAATTGTTTTACGTGTTCTTTTTTGGCTATTTTTTCACC
>CAZIMW010000038.1:0-9907 GCA_964540425.1 uncultured Flavobacterium sp. | reverse complement strand
AACCTGCTTGCACCTCCCGTATGAAAGTCCAAACAATAATCTGCATGAGGTAAAATTTCGGAAGTAAAATGATAAGCAACTCTACTTGCTAAGGATCCTCTTTTGGTTCCAGGGAAGGATCTGTTTAAATCACGACCATCAGGAAAAGAACGATTGGTATTTAAAAAACCAAAAACATTTAAAATAGGAATACAAATAATAGTTCCTCTTTTTGGCTTGTTGATCTTTCTAGCTATTAATTGCCGAACAATCTCAACACCATTTATTTCATCTCCGTGAATTGCGGCGGTTATTAAGACCGTTGGGCCTGGAATTTTAGCACGTTCTATTATAATAGGAATTTCTATTTTGGTAGAAGTAAATAACTTTGCCAAGTTAAAATCGATGATTCTACTTTCTCCTAATTCTATTTTTTCACCTAATATTTCAAGGGTTTCTATAAATTTTTCTTTCATTTTTTTCTCTCGCAAAGGCGCGAAGACGCATAAGTTCTTCTATATTCCTTATCTATTTTTTGTTAAACTCCGCATTCATAACTCTGCATTCATAACTTGGAACTTTTATTCCTTTCAATATAGTTAATTATTTTTTTTGAAATATCGATTCCTGTGGTAGTTTCTATTCCTTCTAATCCTGGTGAAGAGTTAATTTCTAACACCAAGGGACCATTTTTAGATTGTAATAAATCCACCCCACAAACGCCTAATTGCATAGCTTTGGCTGCTTTTAAGGCGATATTTTCTTCTTCTGAGGTAAGTTTAATTGTGGTTGAAGAACCACCACGATGTAGGTTGGATCTAAAATCATTGCCTTTACTTTGTCGTTTCATGGCAGCTACCACTTCGCCATCAACGATGATTACTCTAATGTCGGTTCCTTTAGATTCTGAAATATATTCTTGTAATAAAAACTTAACGCCTGCGGTTTTTAAGGTTTCGATAGTTGATAAAGCACTTACATAAGTTTCAGCTAAAATTACTCCGTTACCGTGGGTGCCTTCTAAAATTTTAATAATGACAGGCTGATTTTCAAACATAGAAAGCAAGGGTTCTGCTTCGGGTGAATAGCCTAAAACTGTCTTTGGGATCGGGACACCTGCTTTTGAAAGTAACTGCGAACAAACCCATTTATCTCTAGTTTGCAAAATAGCATTTGCCGAAACGGTAGAAAAAACACCCATAGATTCAAAATGCCGAATTAAAGTAGAACCATAATAGGTGTTTGAAGCTCCGATTCTTGGAATAATCGCATCTAAATCGTCCACAATATCGTTGTGAAATCGAACGATTGATTTCCCGTTTTCTATAGCCATCGTACAAAAATAGGGGTCAATCACTTCCATTAAGTACCTGTTTGACTTTCCTGCTTTATAAATACTTTGGGTAGAATAAAGGCTTACTCCTCTAGAAATTATAGCGATGTTCATTTTTTGTGTTTCGTTGTTGCTAATTTAGTAAAAAGGATTTTGTATAAATATTTTTTCTCGCAAAGCCGCAAAGTCGCAAAAGTATGTGTGACTATAATGCTTTAAATATTTGCAAAGCAAACATTTAAAGCGATCTGCTAAAAAAAACAGCTTTGCAACTTTGCGGCTTTGCGAGACATTTTTCAATCTCTAATAATGCCCACGTAATTGAATTATAGAAATTGTATTGGTTTCAACTTTGTAAATAATACGATGTTCTCTTGTTATTCTTCTACTCCAATATCCTGTAAAATTATATTTTAAGGCTTCAGGTTTTCCAATCCCTTCAAAAGGTGTTTCTGTTATGTTTTTTAAAAGTGTTTTTATTTTTTCGATTACTTTATTGTTGTTTGTTTCCAATATTGATAATCTTCCAAAGCCGTATCTGAAAACTCAATATTAAAGCTCATCGATATTTATTTTGGTTGTTTTTCCTTCGTTTGCTTGATTCATGCCAAGGTATAAACGGTCTCTGTTTTTGGGAGAAGAAAGCAATTCTAAGGTTTCTTTTAAGGAATTATATTCGTGTAAAGAAACCAAAGCCACATCTTCTTGATTGGGTCTATGAACAATTATTTTGTTATTATCATCCACCACTTTGTTTAATATTTCTTTTATGTTTTTTCGTAATTCAGTAATATTAATTGCATCCATAATTTTATTAAAAAAACAATGTACTTAATTATGTACGCAATAACTAATTTTAATAACTTGTTTCCCTTTTCGTGATTAACAAAACATCAATTATCTTTGAACTATGACAATTCCATCGGTAGCTTTACAGACATCCACCTTACCCAACAAACCTGGGGTCTATCAATATTACGATAAAGATGATAAATTACTTTACGTAGGAAAGGCAAAAAACCTTAAAAAACGAGTTTCTTCTTACTTTACAAAACAACACGATTTAGGAAAAACAAGGGTGTTGGTCAAAAAAATTGTCACCATAAAACACATTGTCGTTGCTACTGAAACTGACGCACTCCTCTTAGAAAACAACCTGATAAAAAAATACCAACCTCGGTATAATATTATGTTGAAAGATGATAAAACCTATCCGTGGATTTGCATTAAAAAAGAACGATTTCCTAGGGTTTTTTCCACCCGAAGAATGATTAAAGACGGTTCTGAATATTTTGGTCCTTATACTTCTATGAAAACGGTTCACACTTTATTGGACTTGATAAAGGGGCTTTATCCGCTTCGGAATTGCAACTACGATCTTTCCCTTAAAAACATTAAATCTGAAAAATATAAAGTCTGTTTAGAATATCATCTCGAAAATTGTTTAGGTGCTTGTGAGGATCATCAATCTGAAGAAGATTACAATAAAAGTATCATCGCTATCAGGAATATTTTAAAAGGTAATTTTAAAGATTCGCTAACGGCTTTTAAATCTCAAATGAAGGATTTTGCTGAAAATTTACACTTTGAAGATGCTCAAAAAATAAAGGAAAAGATTGATGTGTTGATGAATTATCAATCCAAATCGACCATTGTAAACCCGAAGATAAATAATGTAGATGTTTTTTCGATTGTTTCAGACGAAGGATTTGGGTATGTAAATTATCTTCAGATTTCCTATGGTTCGATTATTCGTTCACATACGTTGGAAATTAAAAAAAAGTTGGACGAAACCGACGAGCAAATATTGCAATTGGCAATTATTGAGTTACGGCAACGATTTGAATCACATTGTAAAGAAATTTACCTTCCGTTTAAATTAAATATAGGAGAGAATGTAACGATTTACATTCCGAAGGTAGGCGATAAAAAACACATATTAGACCTCTCTATCAGAAACGCCAAATATTACCGAATTGAACGCTTTAAACAAATACGAATTACCGATCCAAACCGCCATGAAAATAGAATTATGGCACAAATGAAAAAAGATTTACGACTTTCTGAAGAGCCACGACATATAGAATGTTTCGACAATAGTAATATTCAAGGAACCAACCCAGTGGCAGCTTGCGTAGTGTTTAAAAACGGAAAACCAAGTAAAAAAGACTATCGAAAATTTAACATTAAAACAGTAGTTGGACCAGACGATTTTGCTTCGATGGAAGAAGTGGTTTACAGAAGGTACAAAAGAATGCTAGATGAAAAGCAACCATTACCACATCTCATCATCATTGATGGAGGGAAGGGACAGTTGTCTTCTTCTTTAAAAAGTTTAGATAAACTAAATTTAAGAGGGAAAATTGCCATTATTGGAATTGCAAAACGTTTGGAAGAATTATTTTATCCCGATGATCCCATTCCGTTATATTTAGATAAGAAGTCGGAAACTTTAAAAATAATACAACAATTACGAAATGAAGCGCATAGATTTGGAATAGAATTTCATCGAAATAAAAGAAGCAAAGAAGCGTTAAATACTACATTGGAAACTATTGATGGTATTGGAGAAAAAACAGTCGTAGATTTGTTGAAACATTTTAAAAGTACCCAACGAATAAAAAAAGCTAGTTTTGAGGAAGTTACAAAAATTGTTGGGCCAAGTAAAGCAAAAAAAATTGTAGCATATTTTAAATAAAACCAATACATAGCCAGCAGAGGTGTCTGCTGGAAAAGGATTAATAGAAAACAGAGAAAGTGAATACAAAAACAGCAGAAAATATTAATAGTAAATCATTGCGTCCCGAAGTTTCGGGATTGCGGAATCTCATTCTTTTTATCGTACTGTTTAGTAGCTTTTCTATGTTTTCACAAAACAAAAACCAGGAAGATATTAAGGTTGGCTTGGTGTTAAGTGGAGGTGGAGCTAAAGGTTTTGCACATCTCGGCGTTTTAAAAGTCATTGAAGAAGCCGGTGTTCGAATCGATTTTATTGGCGGCACAAGTACGGGAGCAATGGTTGGTGCTTTGTATGCTTCAGGATATTCTGCAGTACAAATAGATTCCATTTTTAAGACAATCGATTTTATGAAATTAGTACAGGATTATCTTCCGAGGAATGCAAAAACTTTTTTTGAAAAAGAGGAAGCTGAAAAATATGCAATAACCCTTCCGTTTGATGATTTTAAAATTACCTTGCCTTCTTCCATTTCAAAAGGGCAAAATCTATACAACCTTTTTTCAAAATTAACTTATCACGTTAATGACATAAATGATTTTAATGAATTACCAATATCCTTCTTTTGTGTAGCTACCAATATTGAAACAGGTAAAGAAACCATATTAAACAAAGGCTATATACCTAGAGCGGTAACGGCAAGTGGTGCTTTACCAACCTTATTTACTCCTGTAAGGCTTGGAGATTCATTATATGTTGATGGCGGTATTACTAATAATTATCCAGTGGAAGCAGTTAGAGCTATGGGAGCCGATATTATTATAGGAGTAGATGTTCAAGACTCTTTAAAAACAAGAGAACATTTAAAGACGGCTATTGCTATAATAAACCAAGTGGGTAATTATAAAGCCATAGAAGATATGGTGGAAAAACGTAAGCAAACAGATATTTATATTCATCCAGATATTACTAATTATTCGGTAGTTTCTTTTGATGATAAATTGGAAATAATTAAAAATGGAGAAATGGAAGCGAAACGTTATTTTGAAGAATTGAAAGCACTTGCTTCCAGACAAAAACCAAGACAGAAAGAAACGTTTGATTTTACTAAAAAGGATTCCTTATATATTACCAGTATTCAGATTAATGGTAATAAAGAATATACACGTTCTTATATTTTGGGTAAATTAAAACTCAGGACTCCTACCAATACTTCGTTTGAGAAATTTAATGAAGGGGTTAACAATTTATCTTCAACAAATAATTTTAATGAAATAAATTATCGTTTTTATAATGATGGTAATGGAGGAACAAAAGTAGTTTTTAATATTATAGAAAGTGAAAGCAAAACCTCATTAAGATTAGGGGCACATTTCGATAATTTATACAAAACAGCCGTTTTAGTCAATATTACAAAGAAAAGATTAATTACCAATAATGATATCACTTCTTTTGATTTTATAATAGGCGATAATTTACGTTATAATTTTAATTATTTTATAGATAAAGGCTATTATTGGAGTTTAGGTTTGCATTCAAATTATAATACATTTGATGAAAATGTTGCATTAAATTTTGTTGCTCAAGATGGAACAGATTCGGAAAATAGCGATTTAAACAACCTTAGTTTTGAATACCATGAACTTACAAATCAGTTTTATTTACAAACATTTTTTAAACGTATTTTTTTACTAGGAATTGGTGCAGAACACAAATGGAAATACTATAAAACAGAAACTATTGGGATAGATGAAAATGAAATTCCGCAAACCATTTTTGAAGACACCAACTACTATAGTGCCTTTGGGTATGTAGTTTTTGATACCTACGACAACAAGTTTTTTCCAACCGAAGGATTGTACTTTAGAGGTGATTTTAATTTATACCTTTTTGCCAACGGGATTAATGAAAATTTTAATGAATTTTCTGTAGGAAGAGCAAAAGTTGGCTATGCACAAACATTATTTAAAAACTTATCTGCTGTGTTTGAAGCAGAAGGTGGAGTTAAAATTGGAGGTAATGAAACCGAATCCTTCGATTTTTTTGTTGGAGGTTATGGCTATAAAGAAACTAGCAACTTGGTTACGCTTTACGGCTATGATGACCTTAGTTTTAGAGGAAATACTTTTTTAAAAACAACCGTAACCTTAGATTATAAAATATTTAAAAAAACCCACATAAATTTCGCTGCAAATTTTGCTAATATTGGCGATAACTTGTTTGATAATAAAGGCTGGATAGACGGTATAGACTACACAGGCTATGCACTTGGTTTAGGTTGGGAAACCATTATTGGGCCTATTGAAGCAAAATATGCGTACTCGCCAGAACGAGGTCAAGGTTCTTGGTATTTTAGTATTGGGTATCCTTTTTAAAGTTTATAGGCTATTTTAAATAATAAAATTCTAGGTTGTATAAATGTTCGGGAATCATTAATTATAAATTGGCTAAATGAATTTGTGTTTCTAAAACCTACATCAAAAATATTAGTAGCCTCAATTGTAAAACCCCAAGGGCTATCTTCCTTATTATAAAACAAAGAAGTATTACCTATTTGGAAGGTATTAAACTCATTGTTACTTTTATTTTCGTAATAAGTAAATCGATAGTCAATATTTAAAAGGAAACCATTTAAAAAATCGTATTCTAATATTGCGTAAGGGTTTGTTTGTGAAAATTTATTAGTAAAATCTTTTGAAGAAAAATTGCTATATGATTGTGAAACTCCTATTTCTAAATTTGGAAGTTTTTTAAAGTAGGTTTCAGCACCAACAGTAAATGTGGTATTGTTTGAATTGTAATCTTCTAAATTATTATTAATAATTCTTGAATAATCCGAAAAACTCGTATTACCACTTATGGTGTATTTAATTCGTTTTATTTTTTTTGAAAAGGAAGCATTTACAGTATAAAAATTTTCTGGTAAATCTGTGTATATAGAAGTGTTTATTTGGTTAATGCCTTCTAAAATCACTTCATTTCTAATAGATTTCACCTTTTTATTATAAGTAATTCCTGCATTAATAAAGATTCCTTTTAGTAAATTAAATTTGTAATACCTTAATGAAGCTTGATGTGTTAAGGAATTTTCTAGCTCGTTATTTCCCCTGTATAAACTATTAAAGCCTGACAATCGCAATCTATTTGCATAAAACGAAGCATCGCTAAATTGTGATAGCATATTATATTTAAGTGTAAATTTTTCAGAATTTTTAATATCCCATTTTATAAGTAATTCGGGTAGTAATACACCTTTAGACTTGCTTACTTGTTCTTCTGAAAACTGACTAACATTCCAATTATAATAATGGTAAACTAAACCAGGTTTAAAAATAACGTTCCCTGCTTTTGCTTTGTATTGAAATCCTGTAAAAAAATCGTTTACTCTAAACAAAATATCATTGTTAAAACCAGCAGTATTAAAATCTATAATTTCATTCTCTAAAGATTGATAATCTGTAGAATTGTACTCTTGGCTAGAATATGAGTTTCCAAGTATAGGGTAAATATGATTAAAGTTATTTAACACCCAATAATGTTTTAATGTTAAAGAGCCATTATAGTTAACAGCATCTGTTTTTTGTAAAATATTAAATGGCGTTTCTCCCTGTGTGGGGATAATCTCATTAAAAATAGGCTCACTAAAAAGCCAATCTTTTACATTATTGTTTTTGGTAATATTAACTATTGCTTGTAGTGTTGATGTATGCTTATAACTAAATTGCTTGTTGTATTCTAAATTTTGTAAAACTGCTAAAGATGTTGGTTTTATGTTAGTAGATACAAAATTGGTATCTATTAAAGTTTGGGAGTTTAAAAGCTCATTAGCATTGCTTTTGGATGTTTTAATAATTGCATCGTATTTTAAATCTCCATCTATATTTGGAATGTAGTTTAAACTAAGCTTACTTAATGAAAAAAAAGTATCGGCATTTGTTTGGGTCGTTCTATTTTCTATATCTGTAATTTGATTGTTTAATAAATAGGTGTTTTGGTTTTCTATTCTTGTTTCTACAGTGCTACCATTTACAATACTATAAGCGGTTAATCTTGTTTTGGGAGTTATTTCTTGACTAATATTAAAAGCACCAAATTGGTTGCTATTAAAAATATAATCAGTGTTGTTTAGGTATTTTGCAAAGTCGCTATTAAATATATTTGAATAACCTGTAGGGTTTTCCATTAGTTTTACAAAACCACCTTCAAAATTTATATAATCGTTAAATGTAAACGATTTTTCTCCTATATTATTTACATCTCCAATAAAATTAACCGTTGTTTTGGGGCTGTAATAAAATAAAGTAGGATTAATTAAATACCTTTCTTTAACGCCTCCACCAGCTTCAATATCACCAAAAACAAATTTTTTCTTACCCTCTTTTAATTTTATATTAAGGGCAAGTATATCGCTATCATTTAAACCTTTTAAAAATGCGATCTCTGTATAATTGTCTAACACCTCTACTTCATCTACTACATCTGCGGGGATATTATTTACGCCTAACTTGGTATCGCCTGTAAAAAATGGTTTGCCATCGACCATAAATTTATCTACTTTTTTACCGTTTACAGTAACATTTCCTGCTCGGTCAACTTCTACGCCGGGTAATTTTTTAAGTACTTCACGGAGTTTTCGTTCTTCACCAGTTGTAAAAACATCGGTTCTGTAAATTATAGTGTCTTTTTTTACAATTACAGGTGTTCTCTGCTTAATAATTACTTCTTCCAAACTCTCATTAGTAGGGAAAAGCAGAAAGTCTTTTTTTGTGTTTTCTGTTAAAGTTATGGGATAACTTATTTTTGTATAACCTAAATAACTTATCTCAATTAAATAAGGTATATTATTTTCTAAAGTTAGTTTGTATTCCCCTTTTTGGTTACAAATACTAAACTCGATGGTGTTGTTTTCTGTTTGTGGTATGGCTAACACATTTGTATATTCTAAGGGAGATTGTAAGGTGTCTTTTACTTTGCCTTTTAAAGTAGATTGTGCTTTAACAGAAAAAAATCCTGTTAAAAAAAGGATGATTAATAAAATATAATGTTGGTCTTTTTTCACAATAAATCAAAAATAAGAGTTAATAATTTCTAGCATCCTCTCTATATTTATTAGTAATTTTTATGTATTCCTCTAAAGTGATTTCTTTTCCTTTTTGAGGCTTGTCAATGCATATAACTTTGTCACTATATTCTATTGTTTCTAATCGTATTGTTATAAGTAAACCTTTTTTAACTTCTACGACAAGACCCGGCAGACCTCCGTACCCTAGTGGACCAAAAGAAACAGGAATATCGGGTGTAAACCAAACACTTTCACTCTCTTTATTTGGGCAAGTTTCACATTTTCTTATAGCTTTAAAACATAAAAATCCGTTTATTTTTTTTGTTTCTTTTGTTATTTCCCAATCTGTAAAAAGATTGTTTGAAATTAAAAATGTAGTACCCGTAACAGAAAGTTGTTTTAATATTAAATTATCCTCTTTGCTTTGATAAAAAACACCTTTACCAACCATAGCATTTGCTAGATAATAATAGTTGCTATTTTTGTTCCCATCATTAAGTAATGATTCTTCTTTCGAAAAAAGACTTTCATTGTCATTAAATTTTAGAGTATAATTAAAGTCTTGTACCAAATTTAATGCTTCCAATAACATTTGTTTTGCTTTTTTTTCTGTTTCGTTATCTGAGACATCGATTGTTAAACTACCGTTGTCATATGCTTTATATGTAATAATGCCGCTCTCTTGAGAAAATAAAAAAATGCTATATAGTATAAAAAAGTAAGATGTAATATGTTTAAGCTTCATAAATATTTAATTTAAGCAATATCCATTAAAAAATTAACGGATATTGCAAATAACTAGTAACTATTCAGCCAAATTAGGCAAGAAATAATTATCCTCAAAAGCATTATGGAT
>CAZIMW010000037.1:0-18651 GCA_964540425.1 uncultured Flavobacterium sp. | reverse complement strand
AAAAATAGCGATGGATTTAGCAATGGTGAATACTTGGGAAGGTTGGACGGAGCTTTATCAAAAATTAATTTATTGGGAAATTGAGCTCGAAAGCATTGAAGATACTGGCATGCAAGAAATATTATTTTCTCAAAAACAAGAAGCAAACTTGCAATTCGGTAAATTTATTGATAAAAATTATGCGAGTTGGTTCGATTATAAAAATGAAGCTCCAACAATGTCACATACTTTATTTAAAGATAAAGTACTACCAGTTATCGAAAAACAAAAAACCTTATTCATTGTAGTAGATAATTTGCGTTACGACCAATGGAAAGCTTTTGAACCATTTTTGAGTAGTAGTTATAAAAAAGCTAGTGAAGAACTATATTACGGCATTTTACCTACTGCAACACAATACGCACGGAACGCTATATTTTCTGGCTTAATGCCAAGTGATATGGAAAAACTTCATCCAAACTTATGGCTAAACGATACCGATGAAGGAGGAAAGAATATGTATGAAAAGGAATTTTTAGAAGCACAGCTTAAAAGATTGGGTAAAAATCTAAATTGGAGTTATCATAAAATCTCCAGCTTAAAACAAGGTAAACGGCTTTCAGATAACTTTAAAAGTCATAAAAATGAAGATTTAATTGCGGTAGTATATAATTTTGTTGACATGCTTTCACATTCAAAAACCGAAATGCAAGTAATTAAAGAATTAGCCTCAACCGATAAATCATATCGTTCTTTAACACAAAGTTGGTTTAAGAATTCTCCTTTATTAAATATTATTCAACAAGCATCACAATTAGGATTTAAATTAATAATTACGACAGATCACGGAACTATTAATGTAAAAAACCCTACCAAAGTTATTGGCGACCGTAACATTAGTGCTAATCTAAGATACAAAACTGGCAGAAGTCTCTCCTTTGAAGAGAAAGATGTTTTAGTATCTAAAGATCCAAAGAAAATCCATTTACCGTCTATTAATATGAGCAGCTCTTTCATATTTGCTAAAGGAGATTTGTTTTTTGCGTATCCAAATAACTTTAACCATTATGTTAGTTATTACCGAAACACGTATCAACATGGAGGCATTTCTATGGAAGAAGTATTGATACCTTTCGTGGTTTTAGATAATAAATAAACATTTTGTAATATTTTTCTTACTTTATTGCGTTTTGTCAATATTTATTGTTGATAAGCGACATGTAATTATACATTTGTTAATAAGTGAATTATGGATTATACTTTTACGTTACAAGATTTACCTAAAATCGCCTCAACTATAATACTAGAAGTCCAAAATAAGGTCCTCTTATTTTATGGAGATATGGGCGTTGGTAAAACAACACTTATAAAAGAAATTACAAAACAATTAGGTGTAAAAGAAACAATTACTAGCCCAACCTTCGCCTTAGTAAATGAATATGAAATTAAGGATGATAAAGTGTATCATTTTGATTTTTATAGAATAAACAATGAAGAAGAAGCTTTAGACATAGGAATTGAAGAATATTTTTATTCAGATCATTGGAATTTGATTGAATGGCCAGAAAAAATTAAATCATTACTACCTAAAGAAAGCACAAAACTGATATTAACAAACAATCGAAACGGAAGTAGAACTTTAAAAATAATGCCTGTGAAATAAATCGAAACGACATATATAGCTGTAAGTCAATCTTTTAAATTCCACCTCAATATGTAAATTTTTAAGAGGGTTTTTATTGGGTAAAGTATAACCTACGAAAATACGGATAACTTAGTTTATACACTTATGTTTTTTCGTGATAGGTTTGTACTATTAAACCCACAAAAAAACAAATATTATGAAACTTACAAAATTATTTTTTATCGTAGCAATTTTAGGAACTGGACTTTTTGTATCTTGTACACCAGAAAGTATAGACAATGACCAAACAGAACAACAAGTTGACAGAAATCTCAAGCCATTACAAAACGGATAAAAAATCCTTAATAATAGGCGGTATAGTTGTTTTTCTTATTGCAATTACACCGTTCTTATTTTACATTTATGAAAGTTTCCCGAATACAGATATTTGGGAAACTTCTTATTTTAATATAACTACCAAATTTCCTGATTGGTATTCTTTTGCTTGGTACTTTACAGGAAAGTTTATACCTCTATATCTTTTATTCATTTGGTTTTTTACCTGTAAACATTGGTGGCATTGGATTATTTTAGTTCCTATTACCATGTATGCTTTTCAACTTTGGGGTGTTTTAAATGAAAGTAATAATTTAGATTCTTTAGAATTTTATTATATACTACCTTTAATGATGGTTTTAGTACCGTTTGTTTATGTAATTAGAGCTAAATTGTTTACAAATTTACATAAAGACAATTTAAAAACATTCGAAGAAGAGTTAGGTAAAAAACAAACCATTTGGCAGCAAATAAAAGATTTGTTTAGATAATTTATTGTTTAAAAAGTGCTTTTATCTAACTGCTTTAAGTAAAACGAAGGATAAATTCTATATTTATTATAAAAACACTTTGAAAACGATTCTGCACTTTTAAAGCCGCACTCCTTGGCAATGGCTTTTATTGTATATTTTCTAAATTTTTTATTGGTTTTTAATTCTGTAAAAGCATACACTACTCGTAAATCGTTAATATAGTTGGGAAAACGTTTTTCTTTATATAAATTAATAACCTTAGATAAGTATTTGTAATTAGTATTAAAAGATGCTGCCATAACCTGCAGTGATATTTCTTGAGATAAGTACTGCTTTTGAACTTCAAAAAGGGCTAAATGTTCTAAAATATCGTTTATAATATTTTTTGGTATTTCTGTAGAGCTTCTTTTTCTTTCTCAATTAATAACCTTATTGCTATTTTGAGACATTAATACAGTAAAACGCTTTTTATAGATTTGTTGCTTTCTAAAAAAATACCACAAACCAAATAGGCTAATCCCCAAAGCACCCAAAATAGACAAAGTAGCAACACTTGACTTTTTGTTTTCTTGTTTTAGGCTTGCAATAAGTTTTTCTTTTTCTTTAATGAGTTTTGGAGTTTCAAAATTTCTTATCATATCTGGTTCAAAGAATTGATAATTTCTTATAAATATACTATCTACATATATAAGCTTATTTAAGTATTTTACTTTCTTATTTACATCATTTTTTACCGTATAATGCTCTAATAATTTTACGTACATCTCTCTATGATAAGGTTTAAATAAAATGTTATTTTCAACAAAAATTGAATCTGCTTTTTTTAAATTTTCTATTCCTTCGTTATTTTTTCCTAAATTAATAAGCATTAAACCTTTAAAATAATATAACTCTTTCAAAACCCACGAATCATTATTAGTATTATTACGTGATAGTAATAGTTTATTTATTGTATCTAATGATTTGTTGAAGTTTCCTTTATAAAAGTCAATTTCTGCAGAAGTTACTATAAACCATTCGATATTATAATCACGAAAACTTTTGTAACCTTTGTATTTATATAATTTTTTAAGCCCTTTATTTAAATACATAGTTGCGGAATCCAAGACTTTTAAATTGATATAGCAAACGACAAAATTTCTTATAGATGAAATTTCATTTTCAAGATATATATCCTTAAAATCTATTTGAGCTCCTTCTCTAACAGAGGCTCTTAGCCCTTTATAATAGTCTTTGCTATTTACTAAATCATGCCTCTTCTTTTGCATTTCAAGAGCTTCTCGTTTATTTCCCCAAAAAGATTTAGCACCAATTAATTTATCCGTTATAAATAGTTGGTGCGCAATATTCTCATTCTTTACTGCTAATTCATAAACAATTATGTCGTTTTTATTTGCAAGCACCAAGTTTCCCATTCCTGAATATTCATACCCTTTTATCATATACCCCAAAGCTGGATAGGTAATATTATCCATATTTTTGGTAAGGTAAATAATACTATCTGCAAATAGTATGTTTTTTTGGGGGTTAAAAATTCTTGCTAACTTTTCATAGCCTCTCGCCATTTTAATGGTGTCTTTTTCCTTTCTAGCTCTGTTTAAATACACCCTCGCTACTTTTTCTGCTTTAATGGAGTCGCTATCAATTTCGTTAAAAAGAGTAAGCAGGTCTTCATCTCCCATTTTTTGTAATATTTTTTCAGAAAAATCTTGTGCCTGTATAGTAACCGACAGCAAAGTACAGATAAGAAAATAGGTTGGTTTCATGTGTCTATAATATTTAATAATTCGGTCACAATGCAGTTCGGTATTAGTCATTTATTTGGGTGTTAAACTTTTTAACATGCTCGTTTCATAAAATTACAAGCTTTGATATGCTAATTTAACTTAATTATTATAACTGTTTATGTGCTTAAAATAAGTTTTAGTAAATAATAATACAAGCAACTAGTATTGGGTAATTTACGCATTAACCTTACTAGTCGTGATTCATGAATCACGACTTTCTATTCATGAATCACGTATTGCTTTGCTTGTTTTTAAGTAAATACCACTATACATTTACAGCAGTTAAAACCGTATTGGGGGGTTTTTATTTCTGTTATGATAAAATTTTAACACCTATATAAAACTGTAAAACACATACCAAGTTTATACAAACTCTAAAACAAAAAAATGACTTAGCTATAATTTTAAAAAAGAGAAAGCCTCTACTAGGTAGAAGCTTCTCACAATTTTCGACAGTCAAACAAAACGTTTAACCTTTTGCAAATATACAAAAAAAACAAGTATATTGCCTACGGTTTTAGTTTGTAATGTTTGACGACCCGATATCCCGAAGGTGTCAAAAAAAAACAATTTTTAACAAACTAAAATTTTATAAAATGAAAAATTTAAAACAAATTATTACAGTGGTCGCTTTGGCGATTTTTATGTTAACTGCACATTCAAGTGAAGCAAACTCTATTCTATTGCCTTGTGATAGCTATGATGCCGCCCACATTAATAGTGAAAAAACCATTATTGCAGGCCCTATAATCGTCATAAGTATTGAAATAGGTAGGAAATCTAGGAATTGTAGAGGAATTGGGATTTGTAATATTGGCATTGGGTTGAAAAACAAAAAGGGTATGTATGAGGGAACTAATGAGAATGGAAATTTTGTTCTTATTTTTTCTCAGAAAGGAATGAGTAAAATACAAGAACACTTTAAAGGTAATGAAATTATTTTAGAAGAGGATTATGTTTTATCAGAAAACATTACCAAAAAACTTGGTTTAAAAAAGGGCTATGTTCTTAAAATAGGAACTTATAGTATTTCATCTAAAAAAAAGGATGGCACTTATTCTGTAACAATGTAAAAATTTAAAAAAAAACAACAGGGAGTTTTTCTCTCTGTTGTTAAAACAAAATAATTATGAAAAAAAATATTTACTTACTAGTTTTTATTATTAGCTCACTGTTATTAGTTAGCTGTAAAGCTTATCTACTTAAAAAATACAATATTAGCGATCCAAAAATAGAAAGTATTGGTAGTGTTAAAAAATTTCTTACAGAGAAAGAAATCAATAATGTGAATTTATTGTTTTTTAAAGATCTTGAATCTTATACTTCTTTTGGAGAAGCTTATTCTTTTGGTTATCCTGATGCTTATTTTTTTAACAAACAAGGAAACATGGTTGATTATAAAAAAAGCCCCGAAGAATGTAATGCCAATATTGATGTATTCATTACAGATTTAGAGCTAAACATTAATAATAATGAAGTGTATCAGGTAAACAAACAATTTTCTATACGTGATTTTAATAATTACTTAATATCCAGCACTAAAGAGATTAACCCCATAAAAATAGATGATACTAAAACAATAACTGTTATTATATCTTTTGCCACATTCATAGGAAAACTTAATGACGAGAAAGCGTTTGATTGGGTTCGCCTTTTAGAAAATAAAAATGTTAATTACTACTTGATATCCTGTGACCTCATGGATTATTGGGGTATAGACATGGATGATGTGAAAATTGACTATTAACTGTAGCCAAACTAATATTGCAATGTAATTTTTGTGTTTTTTCTTTTTAATCTGTTTGTTATGTAGATGTAAACCTGTAAAAAAAAACGTAAAGTTACACGTTTGACTTCTACTTATTATCATCAAGTCAATAACTTGGCAGATTTCTGTCGCTTTTCTTCTTTTATTAATAACTTATAAATCATAGTCATGAAAACATTATTCACCTATATACTCATCCTATTCTCATTTTTATTATATGCTCAAAAAAATGCAAACATAACATTTGGTCACGGACCAGATTGTAGAGGCAACTCAGGCACTTGTACTTTTGAGGTTTCTCAAAACAAAACACAGTCCAACACCCAACTAAGTTTTAATAAAGACAATAACGAGCTAACTCTTGTTATAGCTAAAACAGATATTGCAAGCAAACTCAAACTAACAAACAACAAACTGGAAAAAGGTTTTTACTTATATAGTTTTGATGAAAATTTTAAGTTGCCAGCAGAAGCTTTAACCCTACTCAATATTACAAATAAAACCAAAATTAAAAAGGGAGATTACTTAGTAAAAGAAAAAGACAACAACTTAATAATGACAGTAAAACTAGAATAAAATGACAAATTGCAAAGCAATCACGATTTCAATAAAAATATAAAACAATGAGTAAACTAGCCAGCCTTTTACTACTAATTTTCTTGTTTGGTTTTCAAAATAGTTTTAGCCTGCCTGCTACTAATTTAATTACTAACGATAGTTTGGCAGACAATACAAGGTATAATAACGACACTAAAATAGAGCAACTACTAACAGAACTTAGTATAGAAATTAGCAATGTAAAAACCTTTTTTGGAACACAAAAACAAGACATATATACGCAACTAAACTTTATAAATAAAAACCTTATAACAGAAACAGTACTATAAAACAAATTAAATTTACTCATAAAAAAGGACCAACTAAAAGACCAAATGAACTACCTCGAGGCAGAGCCATAGAGGTATCAAGCGGAAAAAATTTTATTTTTAGTTTGATGAAAACCTCAGGTTTTCAAACTTTCCTTTTTGACCACCGAGGCAGAGCCTCGGGGAATTCTTTCGATTAAACTTTTTAAAACTAAGCGAAAAATCAAGTATTAACAAAATACGCTATTTAAAAGGGCTTTCTATTATAAAAATACTGTATGAAAAAGTATTATCCTTAGACCATCATTTTTCTTCCATAGCAACCTTTAACGAGATTAATAAAATGTCTAACCCTAATAATTATCAAGAATTTTCACAGGTAAAGGACATGCTAAATAAAAAAAAAGATAAGAAAACAGGATTTAGTTTAACTTCATTATTAGGTCAAAACATTTATACATCTGCTATAGATATGATTTTTAATCTATTTACCAGCGATGCAAGTCCAAAAGAAAAAAATGCAGAGCTTCAAAAAATAGAATGTATTCTGGACTTTACATTACGTATGAGTAACGATTTAAATACTATTTATTTTGAAACCTCTTTTTTACAAAAAAGCAACGATAAAGTAATGGAAGATCTGGAACGTTTATTTAAAGACTACACAAAACCTATAAAATACCAAACTTCACTAAAAGACTGTAGAGCCAATGATGATTGGGATATTGTAAGAGAAAAACTAAACTCATTTTTAGAAAAACTAGACATAGCAATTAATGACGGAAACAAACAACAAAGAGTAACGAAAATGCAAATAGATTTAAACTGCCCTATTGATAGGCTTTTGCAGTTTATTACCCAATATAATAGTTTTATAGATCAAGGCGGAAAATTTTACGAGAAATTCAAAATAATCTTAGATAGTTACGAAAACGAGCAACAATGTAACAGTAGCCTTCCTCCTGCTTATAAAAAACTAAAATCGGATATTGATATTGCTATCGATAAATTTAATACCGCCTACAAACCTGTAGAAATTAACGGCAGTAAAATGAAAGAAGTTTTATATGGCATCAACGAGTATGATTAATGTATTAATGTTCGGTCCTTAAGTTCAATCAATAATTTATAATACCTGTTCAACCCCAAATATCACAAAAAACTATTTGGAGGTATTTATTATTATAAATTTCACATACTCCAGAAGCGGACAAATGTCATTTATCGTAAACAATATGAAAGTGTAAGCTAAATCTATAAAGATATAGGCTTCATTTATATTGCTAATTTTCTTTTTCAATATTATTTTAATATTCCGTAACTTAGTGCTTTAACAATCAACTAATGTCCGAGTCAAAAACACCATTTACCAAAGCACAATTACTTCCGCAAGAAGAAACCTTAGAAATATCAAGAAAAAAAGGAAATCTATGTATTGGTCTTCCAAAAGAATCTTATTTTCAAGAAAAAAGAATTTGCTTAACACCTGATGCTGTTGCTGCTATTGTAGCTAATGGTCATAAAGTTTTAGTCGAAAATGGTGCTGGAGAAGAAGCTGGCTTTTCAGATGTAGATTATAATGAAGCTGGAGCAGAACTATCCAATGATACTCAAAAGATTTTTGGATGCCCTATATTATTAAAAGTAGAACCTCCTACCCTAGAAGAAATTGAACTTATCAATCCGAAAACGGTTTTAATTTCAGCTTTACAGCTTAAAACTCGCAAAAAAGAATATTTTGAAGCATTAGCAAAAAAGAAAATTACTGCTTTAGCATTTGAATTTATAAAAGACGAAGCACATAGCTATCCAGCAGTAAAAGCTTTAAGCGAAATTGCCGGAACTGCCTCTGTTTTAATTGCATCCGAATTAATGGCAAATGCAGAAACCAGTAATGGTTTGTTATTCGGGAATATAAGTGGTGTTCCTCCTGCCGAAGTTGTTATTCTTGGAGCAGGAACCGTTGGTGAATTTGCTACACGATCTGCTTTAGGTCTTGGTGCTAATGTTAAAGTTTTTGATAGTTCAATAACTCGACTTCGAAAATTACAAGTAAATGTTGGCAGGACATTATTCACATCTACCCTTCAACCTAAATATTTAATGAAGGCTTTACGTCGTTGTGATGTTGCAATTGGAGCATTAAAAGGCACCAACAGATCTCCAATTGTTGTTACCGAAACAATGGTGGAAAATATGAAAAATGGTGCAGTTATTATTGACGTTAGTATCGATATGGGAGGTTGTTTTGAAACTTCCGAAATTACTTCACACGACAAACCAACACTTGTTAAAAATGGAGTAATACATTATGGAGTACCAAATATTCCTGCTCGTTACCCTAAAACTGCCTCTATTTCAATTAGTAATATCTTCACTCCTTATCTTTTAGACATAGCAGAATCTGGCGGTTTAGAAAATACTATTCGTTTTGATAGTGGTTTAAAAAATGGGTTGTATTTTTACCGCGGAATTTTAACAAATAAATCGGTAGCAGATTGGTTCAATATGCCTTATAGCGACTTAAATTTATTGATTTTCTAAAAATTATTATAGATATTTTATTTTACTTATGAGCTTATTAAAACGATTTGCATTCTATTTTGGCGGATTTGGTATTGGATTGGTATTGTTATATTTTTTTATTGGAGGAAGTGGTGCTTCTTGCGAATATGATTATGGACCAGGAGCAAGAACTAAAAAAAACATTCGACTTAAAAAACGTGCTTTTTCTGAGAGTACTTTAGTATTTCTAAAAGACAATCAAATGGATACTTCAGTAATATCATATTTGCTTAAAAAAGGAAAGGTTCTTTTTTCTGAAAGTAATACTAAATTAGATTTTTGTAAAGTTTATGTAATTGAAGGCAATTCAGCTTCAAAAGAAAATTCAGATTCCATTAAAAAATTGAAGCTTAAAGTTGAAAATTGTGATAATATAGCAACAATTAAAGAAGTTTTCTTTTCAAAATAATTAGATTATAAAATCAAATCTAGATTCCACTTTTTATCAGTATTATAATATAACCCTCCGTTACGAACTTCGAGTGACGAAGTAATATTATTTGTAAATAAGCTTCCCGTTCCTAAACCCTGAGGCAATTTACTGTTTTTTGAGAAGGTATATTGAGCTATTGCATTGAGTCCAATATTACTTTCTAATGCGGAAGTAATCCACCAACCAATTTTGTTGTTTTCTGCTTTTGAAATCCAAGAATCACTGCCTTTAAATCCACCAATAAGGCTAGGTTTTAAAATGATATATTGAGGATTTATAGTATCCATCATTTTCTTTTTTTGTTCTTCGGAAAAGGTTCCGATGAGTTCTTCATCCAAAGCAATTGGAAGTGGTGTATCTTCACAAAGCCTTGCCATTTCTTGCCATTGTCCCTGTTTAATAGGTTGTTCAATAGAATGAAGTTGTAGATCTGAAAGCCATTTGAGTTTCTCTAAAGCTTCAGAAGCAGAGAAAGCTCCGTTGGCATCCACTCGCAATTCTATATCTGTAGTGGAATATTCTTTCCGAATAGATGTTAATAAATCGAGTTCGGTTTTAAAATTAATCGCTCCAATTTTCATTTTAATACAAGTAAAACCTTGTTGTATCTTATCTGAAATTTGTTGCTTCATAAAATTTTTATCTCCCATCCAAACCAATCCGTTAATTGGAATTGATTTTTCTCCACAACTAAATTCCGAAGGAAATATTTCAAACTGATTTTTAGCATTTATCGATTTAAAAGCCGTTTCAACCCCAATCTGTATGGAAGGAAATTCGATTAATTTTTTATATAATATATCTAATCCTAAAAAAATATTTTCGCAAACCCATTGTAGCTTTTCTTCGTAATCTGGACGATCATCTATGCTTAACCCTTTAAATAACCCACATTCTCCAATTCCTTGTTTTCCGTTTTCAGAAAGAATTAAAAAATAGGTTTCTTTGGTTTTGAGAATGCCACGAGAAGTTCCGCTTGGGAGTTTAAAGTTTAGTTTGTGTTTTTTGTAGGTTGCTTTTATCATTTTGTGCTGTTTTCTCGCTAAGTCGCAAAGAAAAAAACTAGCTTAGCGTCTTGGCGACTTTGCGAGAGGCTTTTTAAAGTTCAATAGATTCTCCAATTTCCAACAACATCAAATCTTTACCTGCATCATAGAATTTCTTTTTAGCTTCTTCGTGATCTATTTCAATAAAACCAAAGGTATCGTAATGTACGCCTAATACTTTTTCACATTCTACAAAATCACTTGCAATAATAGCATCATTAATTCCCATGGTAAAATTATCACCGATAGGTAAAATGGCAAGATCTAATTTTGTTTGAAGAGGAATTAACTTCATATCCATTGTCAAAGCGGTATCGCCAGCAATATAGATGTTTCTATGTTCTCCTTCGATTACAAATCCTCCAGGTTGACCTCCGTAACTTCCATCGGGAAACGAGCTGGTATGTACTGCATTTACGTATTTTACATTTCCGAAGTCGAATTTCCAGTTTCCTCCGTGATTCATTGGGTGTACATCGATTCCTTTTGCTTGGTAATGCATTGCAATTTCGTAATTACTCACAATTTTTGCACCTGTATTTTTAGCGATTGCTTCCGCATCTAAAATATGATCTTCGTGTGCGTGAGTTAGTAAAATATAGTCTGCTTTTAGAGACAAAATATCAACTTTATCTTTTGATAATGGGTTGCCTGAAATAAATGGATCTATTAAAATATGTTTTCCAGAAACCTCGATGGCAAGTGTGTTTTGACCGTAGAATGTGATTTTCATAATATAAAATATTAAATAAAGAGACCAAACAAAATTGAAAATAAAAAAGTACTCAAGGCTACTTTTTTAAGTTCGCTATCTAATAATTTAGGTTCTTTATTTTTTGATACCGTTAGTAAATTTAGAATTAAAGGAATAAAAGCAATAACAAATACAAACTGTTTTAGCGAATAATAGTTTAAAACAGTATAAGTTAGTGCCAATACTATTGCTGAAATAATTAAACTATAATGATAGTACTTTGCTTTTATACTACCCATTTTTACTACTAAAGTGATTTTATTATTTTTAGCATCATTTTCAATATCTCGCATATTATTCAAGTTTAATACTGCCATACTTAATAAACCGATGGTGGATGCTGGTAATAATAAGTCCCATTGTAATTGATGTGTAAATAAATAATAACTTCCTAAAACGCTCAAAAGTCCAAAAAACAAAAACACAAATAAATCTCCAAATCCAGCATATCCATAAGCATTGTTTCCAATTGTATATTTTAATGCTGCAACAATAGAAGCTATTCCAAGTCCAAAAAACAATAAGGAATGCAAAAAGTCTTCTTTTCCAAAAGATAAAAATATTAAGAATACTGCAATTATCAGGGTTAAAATTGCTGTAATAGCCATCGCTTGTTTCATCTGTTTGGGTGAAATAATTCCTGAAGCAATTAATCGTTGTTCACCTTCCCTATTATCGTCAGTTCCTTTAACTCCATCACCATAATCGTTTGCGAAATTGGATAAAACTTGAAATCCAATTGTTGTCAATATTGCCAACCAAAATATGGATGATTGCCATATATTATTTTCAGAACCCAAAAATGAACCAACAATAATCCCTGAAACCGATAAAGGCAAGGTTCGAAATCGAGCTGCTAAAATCCAAGATTTAATATTTGGCATTTATTTTTAATACAATAATACAAATAAAAAAAAACGCCCAACATAAGTTAAGCGTTTTTTGATTGATTATATTTAGTTAATTATAAAATGTTTAACTTAATCATTCAATGAATTATTAAAATAAGTATTTAAGTCCAACGTTAACGTTCATCATATTAAATCCTAATGATGTAGTTCCTGTAGAATCACCAATATCTGGATCGGTAATATTATACCCAAATTGTCCAAATGTAGCTTCAATTGTAAAACTACCACCTATAAAATAATCTATCCCTGGACGAACATTAAAGCCGTAACTCTTAGAATATTCTCCAATTGAAATCGGTACATCTCCTTGTGCAAAAAGAAAGAATTTGTCTGTAATTTCCCAGTATTTTCTAACTAGTGGCATTAGAATAATAGCACCAACTGCATCATCATCTCCTATTGTAGTAGATGTATAACCAGCTCCAAAAGCAACCGTAATTGTTGGAGAAATAAATGTTCCAACGACAGGTAAAACTGTAAACGAACTAGTGTCTGTTCCTTCGTTGTTTGTGTATTCTAATTGACCTAGTCCCCACCAAACTCCTTTAAAACCCTGAGAACTTGTTTCTTCTTGAGCATTTATGTTTGTAAATGCAAAGATTGCGATAATTGATAATAAGATTGTTTTTTTCATTTCTTAAATTTATTAATTAATTTATATTTTCGTCAAAAATAGAACAGAAATAAACTCAGAAAAATGATATAAATCACCTTTTACATAAATAATACTAATTCATCTTATTTTATAACAAAAATTAGATGTAAATAATATTCTGCCCTTTAACAAACTCTATTGAAAACGAAATATTTTAACAAAAAAAATTTAGAATTATTGGTTTTACGAGTAGCATTTTAGGTTTTTTTTACTCCTTCACGGAATTGAAAAAACAGAAGTACTATTTGAATCTGAAGGTAAATTTTCTAACCCAATTGAACTTGTATCCACGATTTCATTAATATTAGTTTTAATTGCTGAAATAATTTTGTGCCGTTTTAGTTACTATCGGTTTTAAAGTAAGATGGGCAAGTATTCCTCCAATTATTATGATGCTAATTGCTGTTTTTGTTGTTCATAAAGGAAATTCTATAATGGAACAAGAATTGGCTGTGTTATATTTGATTGCGTTTTCTACTATTGAAATTTTAGGCAGTGGAAAGTATGCCATTGGGAAATAAAAACTTAAATTTGAATTTTACATTTAAACATTTCAATGAAAAAAGCATCCTTCTCTTTCATATTTCTAATTTTATTAATAGTTTCTTGCACATCAGATTTACGTGTTATTGGTGGTTTTAAAAACCCAAAAGCTGAAACAAAATCAAGTATTAATGATTATATTAAAAACTCTTTATTTAACGATGAATTTGAAAATTTATACTTTAAGAAATTAGTAGATTCCACACAGATTAGTAGTGTTCTATTACGATCTTTATCTAGTGAAATAATTATTTTCGATAATAAAGGAAATAGAAAATGTTATAGTGGGAACGAAACTTGCTCAGCAATTGCGTTGCAACAAATAGAAACTGATTTTGAAAGTAATATCTCTGATTGCGATTTTTTTGAAGATAATTATACTTATAGATTTGACAACATCGCATTGCTTTTAAATGAATTGATTACAACTGAAGGTGAAAATATTACACTAGATAAACTGCCGAAAAATGATTATTACATTATTTACAATTGGAGTATTTTTTCTTCATCAAAAAAACGAAACAATGAAGATTACACTTGGTTTAAAGAAAAAGTAGAAAAGTTTAATAAGGATATTCACATAATTAAAATCAACTGTGATTTAAGAGAAGATTGGGGCTTGAAAAAAAATAAAAAAATGAAATTCAAACTTAAAAAACAAGAAAATAAAACGTATGAATTAATATTAGGTAAAACACCTTTTGAAAAATAACTATTCTCCTAGCTAAGAACCTTCACCAACAATTCCTTCAACAAATCTGCTTGGGTTAAATTAGCTCCAACTCCTTTGCTTTTCACATCTATTTCTCTGATAGAAGCAATTACAGCGCTTACTTTTCGCATTGGGTAATTTCTTGCGGCAACTTCATAATCCTTAATAAAAAAAGGATGGATACCTAAAGCTTTTGGTGCTTGAGATTTATTAGGAAGTGCATGGTACTTCATCACTTTCGCAAAGAAACCAAACAAAGTAGAAACCGTTACAATAATGGGATGGTTTCTAGGATCGTGAGCAAAATATTGAATAATTCCGAAGGCTTTTTTCATATCTCTTCGAGCAATGGCATTTAGCAATTCAAAATTATTATAGTCCTTACTTATTCCTATATTTTCTTCAATAATTTGGGCAGAAATTTGTTCTTCAGGTTTTACAATAAGCTGAAGTTTTTTTAATTCGTTATTAATTTTTCCTAAATCGGTTCCTAAAAACTCCACCAACATTTGCGAAGCTTTTGGCGAAATAGTATAGCCTTTTTCTACTAAAACTCTACGAATCCAATCGGGAATTTGATTATCATATAATTTTTTACTTTCAAAAATAACTCCATTTTTCGCAATTGATTTATATATTTTTTTTCGTTTATCGAGTTTTTTATATTTATAACAAATTACCAATACAGTGCTAGGTTGTGGGTTTTCAATGTAAGAAGCTAAATCATCTATAGTTCTTGATAAATCCTGAGCTTCTTTTACGATTACTACCTGGCGTTCTGCCATCATCGGAAAACGTTTGGCGGTACTTACTATATCTTCAATTTTTACATCACGACCATAAAAAATAGTTTGATTAAAACCTTTTTCCTCTTCAGAAAGAATAGTGTCTTCTATAAATTTTGAAAGTGCATCTATATAATACGCCTCCTCTCCCATTAAAAAGTAAATGGGTTTTATATTTCCTTTTTTTATATCAGTAACAATATGTTTTACTTTATCTAGAAGCACAATATTTATTGATTATTTTTAATTACAATTACTTTTTTTTTTCTGAAATAAAGTATCTTGCAGAGTGCAAAATCTCAACTTCCCAAAATATAAATTCCGTTTCAAAAGTAACGAAAATAAAACGTTGATTTTTGATATTATCAGAAAAAAGTTTGTCGTCTTAACTCCTGAAGAATGGGTTAGACAACATGTACTTCAATTTTTGATTTCTGAAAAGAATTATCCGATATCACATATTAACATAGAAAAACAATTAAAACTCCACGACACCATTAAAAGGTACGATATTGTTGTATTTAATTCTGAGGGGAATATTCAAATAATTGTAGAATGCAAAGCTCCAAAAATAAATATAAATCAGCAAACATTCGATCAAATTGCGCGCTATAATTTTGTGTTAGAGGCCAAATTATTAATGGTCACCAATGGTTTATATCATTATTTTTGTAAGATGGATTTTGAAAACGAAAAATATATTTTCTTGAAAGAACTTCCTCATTACAATTCAGCAATAAATTGTCTTTGAGAAAGAATAAAAAAAACTTTACTTTGCATTATGAATGTAGCAGTTGTAATACTTAATTGGAATGGAAAAAAATTGTTAGAAGAGTTTTTACCTTCCGTTATAAAATATTCCGATCAAGCTAACATTTACGTTGCCGATAATGCCTCTACAGACGATTCTGTTCTGTTTATTCAACAAAATTTTCCAATTGTAAAAATCATTCAAAACACTACTAACGGTGGTTATGCAAAAGGATATAACGACGCTTTAAAAAATCTTTCTGAAGATGTTTTTATCCTTTTAAATAGCGATGTAGAGGTTACTAAAAACTGGATAAACCCGATTATTTTAGAATTTAAAAAGGATATAAATTTAGTTGCTGCTCAACCCAAAATATTAGATTATAAAAACAAAGAGTATTTTGAATATGCTGGAGCAGCTGGGGGATTTATTGATAAACTCGGTTATCCATATTGTCGAGGTAGAATTTTTAACTCTATTGAAAAAGACAACAATCAATACAATGATGTAATTAATATCTTTTGGGCAACAGGTGCTTGTCTTTTTATTAAGAAAGATGCTTTTACTAAAGCTGGAGGGTTTGATGAAGATTTTTTTGCCCATCAAGAAGAAATAGACCTTTGTTGGCGGATGCAAAGTCAAGGAGGTAAAATAAAATATATTGGCAATGCTACTGTTTTTCATGTTGGTGGCGCTACTTTATCTGCTGTAGATTCTAAAAAAACATTCTATAATTTTAGAAACACCTTATTAATGTTACTTAAAAACGTTAAAGGACCTAAAGTTTGGCTGCTAATTTTCACAAGATTAGTATTGGACGGATTTGCAGGTATATTGTTTGTTTTACAAGGAAATTGGAAACATACTTTAGCAATTATAAAGGCACATTTTAGCTTTTACCATCTGATTCCTAGCTATTTAATAAAACGCAAAGAAATTGCTACAGATTTAAAATACTATGACACAAAATCTATCGTTTTAAGTTATTATCTAAGAAAAAAACGTACCTTTTAAACAACTAAATTAAAGTTTTCTTAAAAAAGTGCTTATTAATTTTTTAATAAAGATGCTTTTGATAATTTTGAATAATATTTAAATAACTATAATTATGAAAAAAATTTTTATGCTTTTAGCCGTTTCAAGCATCCTTTTTACTTCTTGTGTTTCAAGTAAAAAATACACAGAGCTAGAAGGGAAACAAAAAAACACTCAAGATTTATTAAATACAGCAACTGTAAAACTGAATGATTGTCTATCTGATAGATCAGCAGCAAATGTTCGTGTTTCTTCTCTAGAAGAACAACTATTAGATTTAAGAAATGATAAAAACTCATTAATACAAAGTTCAAAAGATATGACAATCTTGACAAAACTTGGTGCATCAAATCTTCAAAAATCATTAGAAAGTCTTAAAGAAAAAGATCTTAAAATTACTAGATTACAAGATGCTTTAACAAAAAAAGATAGTGTAACGCTTGCATTAGTTTCAAGCCTTAAAAAAGAGGTTGGGCTAGATGATGAGGATATTGAGATTAATGTTGAAAAAGGAGTGGTGTTTATTTCTTTAAGTGATAAAGTATTATTTAAAAGCGGAAGTTATAATTTATCTTCAAGAGCCAATGAAATTCTTGGAAAAGTAGCTACAGTAATTAATGGTAAACCAAATTTTGAAGCTTTGGTAGAAGGCCATACTGATAATGACCCTTTCAAAAAAGGAGTTTTAATTGATAATTGGGACTTAAGCACAAAGCGTTCTGCCGCAGTAGTACGTAAATTAGTGGAATTAGGAGCTAATCCCGCACAAATGATTGCTGCTGGAAGAGGCGAATTTGTTCCGTTAGTACCTAATGATAGTGCCGAAAACAAATCTATCAACCGAAGAACAAAAATCTATATTCTACCTAAAATCGATCAATTTTATGAAATGATTGAAAATGAAATGAAAAATTTATCTGGAGATGAAAAAGCAGAAAAAGTAGAAGAAACAAAAGATGTTGAAGAAGTTGAAGAAGGAAACTAAAAACAATAAGATATAAACTATAAAAACCCAGCATATAGCTGGGTTTTTTAGTTTATAAACAAATAAAATCACACCTCCAAACTCCCCTTACCTTCTCTTATTAATTCAGGTTCATCTCCACAAAGACTAATGACTGTGGAAGGTATATTCCCTCCAAAACCGCCATCTATAACTATATCTACCAGCTTTTCCCATTTTTCATAAATCAATTCTGGATCGGTAGTATATTCAATAATTTCATCTTCATCATAAATAGATGTTGAAATAATTGGGTTACCTAACTCTCTAATAATTGCTAAGGTTATTGCATTGTCTGGAACACGAATTCCGACTTCTTTTTTCTTTTTAAAGACCTTTGGGAGGTTGTTATTTCCAGGCAATATAAAAGTATATGGTCCCGGCAACGCACGCTTTAATATTTTAAAAGTACTCGTGCTTATATGCTTTACATAATCTGAAATATTACTAATACTATCGCAAACAAACGAAAAATTAGCTTTTTCTAATTTCACACCTTTTATTCTAGCTACTTTTTCTAATGCTTTCGTGTTTTTTATATGAGAACCCAAAGCGTTAACAGTATCACTTGGATAAATTTTAAGTCCTCCTTTTCTAAGCAGCTCAACAACTTTTTTAATCTTTC
>CAZIMW010000036.1:9529-18793 GCA_964540425.1 uncultured Flavobacterium sp. | reverse complement strand
TTTTCACGGAGGATTATTCCTTTATCCACACAAATAAGGGTAGAACCAAAATTAATAGACTTGGTTGCTTCTAAAATTGAATTAGCCACAAAATAAGTTAAAAAATTATAATTTTCCTTTAATTGTGCTTCTTGAAGGTATTTATAATATGCTTTTTTTTGTTCTTGCAAAATCAAAACTGGCGGTAAACCACATTTTAAAGCCATTACTAACATTAGTAATCTTCCAGCTCTTCCGTTGCCATCAGAAAAAGGGTGAATTTGTTCAAACAAAGCATGTGATTTAGCAATATGTTCTATTTTATCGTTTGTTGTGTTGTTGAAATCCTCTACTAATTCTGAAATCTTCTTTTCAATAGAAAGAAAATTGGCGGTTGGCACATAGGAACCTAATATTCGTACTGGATGGTTTCTAAACTCTCCTGCATTTTCAATAATACCTGACATTAATAGCTTGTGAATTTCTAGAATATCGTTTGTTTTTAATTGATGATTTCTAACAATTCCTAATGCATAATTATAGGCTTTTTGATGATTAATTGCTTCTAATTGTTCAATTAAAGTTCTGTTTACAATAACTTTTTGTTGAAATAAAATGGCTTCGGTATCAGCTTCAGTTAATGTACTTCCTTCAATAGAATTAGAATGATAGGTTAATTTTAATAGTAATGTTTCTAATACTTCTTTACTTTTTAAAATGTTTTCAATCCAATTTTCATCATAAAAAGACAAGGCTTGATTTTTAACAAAGATTAATTTCTCTAGATCAATTGATTCCAATCCAAAAAATTCTTCATATAAACCTTCAATTAATTCTATGTGTTTTTTTCTAGGAAGTGATTTTCCTAGTAACCAAGAGTTGATTGTAGGAAAAGAAACTTGCAAACGATTTGCTAGGCTAGATTGCGTGAATCCACCTTGTTTTTGTATTAATATGAGTTTTTCTATGATGGTCATAATTCAAAACTTTATAAAGTTTCTGTATCTTTATAAAGTTTCGTAAATGTATAAAAAAATTTAGACAATCAATTATTAAGCTATTACCTTTGCCAAATCATTTTTACAAAATTAAATTATGTCTAAAAAAGTCAGAGTTCGTTTTGCACCAAGTCCTACGGGACCTTTGCATATTGGTGGTGTACGTACCGCTTTATTCAACTATTTGTTTGCAAAAAAACACGGTGGCGATTTTGTGTTGCGTATTGAAGATACCGACCAAACTCGTTATGTAGAAGGTGCTGAGAAATATATAATTGATGCGATGAACTGGCTTAATATTCCTTTTGATGAAGGTATTAATGGTAAAGGAGGTTTTGGTCCATACCGACAATCAGAACGAAAAGATATTTACAAACAATATGCCGAGCAATTAATAGCTTCAGGAAATGCGTATTATGCATTTGATACTTCTGAAGAATTAGGAACGCTTCGGAAAGAATATGAAGCAGAAAAAAGAACTTTTATTTATAATTGGCACAATCGTGAAAATTTAAATAATTCGCTTTCGCTATCTTCTGAAGAAGTTTCAGAAAAATTAGAAGCTGGAGAAAATTATGTGATTCGGTTTAAATCTCCAACTAATGAAACGCTACTTTTAAACGATATAATTAGAGGTGAAATTAAAATTGACACCAATGTTTTAGACGATAAAGTTTTGTTTAAAAGTGACGGTATGCCGACCTATCATTTAGCAAATATTGTGGACGATCATTTAATGGAAATAACGCATGTTATTCGTGGTGAAGAGTGGCTTCCTTCCTTATCATTACACGTATTATTATACAAAGCTTTAGGTTGGGAATCTCCAGAATTTGCACATTTACCCTTAATTATGAAACCGGTTGGAAAAGGGAAATTAAGCAAACGAGATGGCGATAAAATGGGCTTTCCTGTTTTTCCAACACAATGGAAAACCGCAGAAGGAGATACATTTTCAGGTTATAGAGAAGATGGTTATTTCCCGGAAGCTGTTGTAAATATGTTGGCCTTATTAGGTTGGAACCCTGGAAGTGAACAAGAAATTTTTAGCTTGGAAGAATTAGTAGAAGCTTTTGATTTAAGTCGAGTAAATAAAGGGGGAGCTAAATTTGATCCTGAAAAAACAAAGTGGTTTCAGCAAAAATATATGCAGGCGAAAAGCAATGAGGAAATTGCGAGGTTATTCTTACCTATATTATTAAATAAATTAGATGTCTTTGCGAGAGAAACGAAACAATCCCTTTCTGTTAATAAGATTGCTTCGTCGCACACTCCTCGCAAAGACAAATTAGTTAAAATTGTTTCCTTATTAAAAGAACGGGCGACTTTTGTTTCAGATTTATGGGAACAAGGCGATTTCTTTTTTGTAGCGCCAGAAAGTTATGATGAAAAAGCTTCTAAAAAAGCATTTAAAGAAGGGACTTCAGAAATACTAAAAAAGGTAATTGAGCTTTTAAATGACGTGGATGATTTTTCGGCAGAAAATATTTCAGATAAAATAAAAGGTTGGATAACTTCTCAAGAAATGGGCTTTGGAAAAGTAATGATGCCTTTCAGAATAGCTTTAGTTGGTGCTATGAAAGGTCCCGATGTTTTTGAAATTGCTTCGGTTTTAGGAAAAAATGAAACGGTTGAAAGGATTGAGAGAGCAATTGAGTTTTTAAAATAAAGACGTAAGAATTGATATTAACTAACAGTTATTTTGTGCTTTTTTACATTGAAAATTAAGTTGTTTCTTTAAAAAAGAAAAAGCTGGATCTTATTTCTTTTCTCAGAAAGTCGGAATCTCTTTTACCTACACAAATAGGTCACTTTGGTACAGAATTACTTCTTAGTTTGTAATTTTACTCTGTGGTTTTATATTAGGGTGGTCTATTATGTTGTTTTTAAAAATAAACAACTAGAGCAAAAATTATAGTGGAGCTATTTCCTTTAAAATTGGTGTTTTCTAATTCATCATCATTAAGACCGTTAAACATATTAGTAACGCCGTATTGGTATTTAACTGATACTCTAAAACTTTCTAATCCGCCAGAAATTCCTCCCATTACATGAAAGTTTACAGGAGAAACACCTTCAATATCTTTTGCTTTTAAAGAAGTATAACCATCTAAAATGTATTCTTCAAACTGCTCTGAATTAACTTTCATTTTTCCTGAAACATTTAGAATAGGTCCAAATTCTATGGACAAGTGATGTCGTATTATATTATAACTTCCTAAAAATTTAATTTGGACTCCTTGAAGGTTATAATCTATAAATTGTGTTTCGAAACTGTTCGTGGCATTTCTTCCGAAGATTTCAACAGTATTGCTATAAAAATCAAGCCCATAAATTAAATCAAAATTATTTCTAAAAGAACCACGAGAAGTAAATCCAGCTGTAAAACCGTTTCCTTGCTTAGTTACAAGGTCAGACGTTTTAATGTCGTAAAGTGAAAATCCTCCTGTTAAACCCAAGCGGTTATATTGATTGTAATTACGTTGTGAAAAGGAATTTTGAATAAAAAATAGCGTTAGAGTAACGAAAATCAGGCTCTTAAATTTCATAAATAAAGTAGGGTTATAAGGTGGCTAAAATAGTATTATTATCGTATCTTGAACGAAACTATATAACTTATAAGTAATAAAACTATGGAAAATTTAATTGGCTATCCTATCGCTATTGTAATAGGGGTATTTTTACTGTTTCAAGTGTTCTTTATGGTAAAGCAACAAACAGCAGTTATTATTGAAAATTTTGGAAAGTTTTCGAGTATTCGAACTTCTGGATTACAACTTAAAATTCCTGTGGTACAACGTATTGCGGGCAGAGTAAATCTTAGAATTCAGCAATTGGACGTAATGGTAGAAACTAAAACGAAAGATGATGTTTTTGTAAAACTGAAGATTTCGGTACAGTTTCAAATTATTAGAACCAATGTGTATGATGCTTTTTATAAGCTTCAAAGTCCGCATGACCAAATTACTTCCTATGTGTTTGATGTGGTTCGTGCCGAGGTTCCAAAAATGAAATTGGATGATGTTTTTGAACGTAAAGACAACATTGCTATTGCAGTAAAACGTGAATTAAATGAAGCAATGATTAATTATGGCTATGATATTATAAAAACCTTAGTGACCGATATTGATCCAGATATACAAGTAAAAGAAGCAATGAACCGTATCAACGCATCGGAGCGTGAAAAAGTAGCAGCTGAATATGAAGCAGAAGCTTCTCGTATTATGATTGTTGCAAAAGCACGTGCAGAAGCAGAAAGTAAGCGTTTACAAGGACAAGGTATTGCCGATCAACGTCGTGAAATTGCTCGTGGATTGGAAGAAAGTGTAGATGTACTTAATAATGTTGGAATTAACTCTCAAGAAGCATCCGCTTTAATTGTAGTAACGCAACATTATGATACGTTGCAGTCTTTGGGTGAAAAAACAAATTCAAACTTGATTTTAATGCCTAATTCCCCTCAATCTGGATCTAATATGTTGAATGACATGATTGCTTCGTTTGTAGCAAGTAACCAAATTGGTGAACAAATGAAAATTGATAATGAGGCAAAAGGAATTGTAAATAAAAAGAAAGACAGACCTAAAAAGCCTCCTTCTGAGGATTTTGAATATTAACATTTAAATTTTAAGAATTTGTAAAAAGATAGTTTAGAAAATCTAAACTATCTTTTTATATTGAAAGTAACTATTCTTTAACTTTGGTATTATTAAAATAATCAGTTTGAAAAACAATTTCTTTACACAAAGTAATCCTCACTTAGCTTTATTAAGTTTTGTGTTTTACCCTTTTATTGTTTTTGCTATTGTTGGATTGTATTTAATTCCATTTAGAGTTGGGTATTTAAAAGAAATAATTGGCTTTGGATTTTTCTCCCTTTTATTTTATTGTATTTTTCTTTTGGTTAATAGTGGCAAAATAAGAAAATGGTGGTTGCTTTTTTCCTGTTTTTCATTATCAACTATCGTTTTTATTAAAATAACCTTTTATTACTTTTATAGTGTTAAAATAACCTCTTCGGCTGTTTTTCTAGTTTTAGAAACCAATATTAATGAGGCCTCAGAATATTTAAGCACTTACATAAATGGCTTTGTAATTATAACTTTTATAGTTGCTTTTATTCCTGTTTTTTACCTTCTAAAAAGTTTTTTTATTGGAAAAAATAAAAGCTCTATTCTAGAAGTTGTTCTGAATATTAAATTGAAATCGTATCGAATAAAAATAATTTATATCCTTCTTTTTATTATTTCAAGTTATATGATTTATTGGAAGTTTCGACAAGAAAATTTTCTGTTTTCAATAGCTAAATCGTATAAAGAATATAAAGAAACTAAGTTGTTATTAAAGAACAATTTAGCAAAACCAGAAAGTGGTGTTTTAATTAATGTCGTTGGTCTTGATCAGCCTCAAACCTATGTGGTTATTATTGGCGAATCTACCTCTAAATGGCATATGCAAATCTATGGTTACGGACGCAAAACAAACCCTTTACTTACTGAAATAAAAAACGAATTATTTGTATTCGCCGATGTAATAACACCAAATGTTCATACCATTACTGCAATAGAAAAAATTCTTACCCTTTCTGATGCTAAAATTGCGAATAAAAAAGAAAACGGTTCTGTTATACAATTAGCAAATCAGGCGGGTTTTAAAACCTATTGGATTTCCAATCAAAAACCTGTTGGGTATTACGAAAGTATTCCAACCTTAATTGGGAGTGCTGCAAAAATTAAAAAATTTATAGCCACCGATAATTATAATTACGATATTTATGATGAAAGTTTACTTCCCTTTATTGAAAAAGCTTTACAAGAAAAACATGCAAAAAAAATAATATTTATTCATTTAATAGGAACCCACGTAAGCTATCATAAAAGGTATCCAAAAAAGTATAATGTATTCAATAATGAATTTGATAAGCTTATGTTTAAACACAAAAAAGCAATAGAGTATGTTAACACTTATGATAATGCCGTATTGTATAATGATTATATAGTTCGATCGATTATTGAAAAAGTAAGAAAAAAAGACATTAATGGTTATGTTTTATATTTTTCAGATCACGGAGATGAAGTATTTGATACTATAGATTTTATTGGACATAATGAATACCACGGAACCAAACCAATGTATGAAGTTCCTTTTGTTTTATGGCTTTCAGAAAAATATAAAAAGAATAACCCTTCATATTTAACTATAAATTCAATGTTAGATAGAAAGTATAGTCTTGAAAACTTTATTCATAGTTTTTCAGATTTAAGTCTAATAAAATTTGATAGTTTAAATCTTTCAAAAAGTATTTTTAATTCTAATTTTATTTATCGTCCCCGAATTATAAAAAAGAATATAAATTATGACTCGGATTAAAAAAATAACTTTAGTATTTATACTTTTAATTACTTGTGTATTTTTATACAAATACAGCCCATATCGAGTTGAGTTTTTAGGATATTATCATAAAATTTGGGCACATAGGGTTAATAGTAAAGAGAAATTGAATGCTGCTTTATATTTTTTTAATGGTGTTGAATTAGATTTAGTTTATAAAGCCGATAAGAATGTTTTAGATGTAAATCATCCACCAACCAAATCTATTAATTTAAATTTTGAAAACTACCTTTCTGAAATTGAAACAGAAACTTATTTATGGTTAGACATTAAAAACCTTACTTTAGAAAACTCTGAATTAATTTTACTGAAATTAATTTCGGTTTTAAATAAGCATAATTATCCTTTTGAAAAAATATTAATAGAAACTCGCTATCCCGAAGCATTACCTATTTTTACTGAAAAAGGATTTATTACTAGTTATTATTTGCCTTTTGGCTTACATACCGAAACAGCCTCAGGTTTAAATATAGAAATTAATAAAATTAAATTTATTTTAGAAAAGCAACCAGAAATAGGAATCTCATCGGATTATAAAGATTATGACATTATGAAGAAATACTTTCCTGATAAAAACAAATATCTATGGATGATATCTTCAATAACCGAAAGAGGGTTTACTAAAACACGGTCTATTTTAAAAGATGAAAAAGTAAAAGTGGTTTTAGTCCATTATAAATCTCCTTCGGGGAATAGATAATTCATTTAGAAATTAAAGATTTTTTGCCTCAAGCACCAACACCTCGTTTTTATCATCCAAAGCCTTTGTGATAAACTCATTGATTTCGTCGTTACGTCCCAGTTTATTGTTGAGTAAAACCCCTAAACTTATCAAAGTTACGATTCTAGTTCCTGCTTTTTTTAATGCTGTTCCGAAGAAAGGTTGAAGCTCTTCATAGGATACATTTTTTGCTAATTCCTGAATTTGTTTTTTAACCTCTTGTTGTTTTTCAGTAGGAAACTTCGTGTACTTTTTCCCAAAACGCATGATTTCATTAATAGGTGAAACTTGCGGTTTTTGTTGTTGATTTTGCTGTGGTTTTGGTTTTTGTTTCGCCCAAGAATCACGTAAACCAACTGTTTTATTAAACACCAATGTTTCTGATGTACTATCATCATCTACATTAAAATATCCCAATCGTTGAAACTGAAAACTATCACCTTTTTTAACCGTAGCTAAACTTGGTTCTAAAAATCCTTCCGAAATAGTTAAAGAATTTGGATTGATAAAATCCATAAACGTTTTATCTGTGTGAGAATCTGGGGCTTCTTCCGTAAAAAGACGATCGTACGAACGGATTTCGGTTTTAATTGCGTGTTTTATAGAAACCCAGTGTAATGTTCCTTTTACTTTTCTTAGACTTGCTTCGGTTCCTGTTCCGCTTAAACTATCTGGGTCGTAGGTACAGTGTATTTCGATAATATTTCCTTCGACATCTTTCACAACAGACTCTGCTTTAATAATATAGGCGTTTTTTAACCGTACTTCTTTTCCTAAACTTAACCTGAAATATTTGCTGTTTGCTTCCTCTTTAAAATCTTCTTTTTCAATGTATAATTCTCTCGAAAAAGGAACTTCTCTAAATCCTGCACTTTCATCTTCGGGATTGTTTTCAGCTTTTAAAAACTCTTCTTTTCCTTCCAAATAATTAGTAATCACCAATTTCACTGGATTTAAAACCGCCATTACCCGAGGTGAAATTTTGTTTAAATCTTCTCGAATACAGAATTCTAATAAGGAAACATCGATCACATTTTCACGTTTTGCAACACCCACCGCTTCAATAAATTTTTTGATAGCATTGGGTGTATAACCTCTTCTTCGTAATCCTGAAATCGTTGGCATACGAGGATCGTCCCAACCATATACTACGTTTTCTTCTACCAACTGAAGTAATTTCCGTTTGCTCATAATAGTATAACTCAAATTTAAACGGGCAAACTCTCGTTGTTTTGGAGGACGAGGTAATTCATCTTTTGCATAACTATAAACCTCATCTCTAAACCAATTATAAAGCTTTCTGTGCGGTTTAAATTCAAGTGAACAAAGCGAATGTGAAACCTGCTCGATATAATCACTCTCACCGTGTGTCCAGTCGTACATTGGGTAAATACACCAATCGTTACCAGTACGGTGATGTGCCTTCTTTAAAACACGATACATTATTGGATCCCGCATCAACATATTGGGATCTTCCATATCTATTTTTGCACGAAGAATGTGTGTTCCTTCTTCAAATTCTCCTGCTTTCATTCTTCGGAAAAGATCGAGGTTTTCTTTCGTCGTTCTATCTCGAAAAGGACTGTTGGTTCCAACTTGAGTCGGAGTTCCTTTTTGTTCTCGCATTGCTTCCGAAGATTGAGAATCGATGTATGCTTTTCCGTTTTTAATGAATAAAATTGCCCAATCGTATAGTTTCTGAAAGTAATCTGAAGAGTACAATTCTTTATCCCATTCGTAACCCATCCAAGTAATATCTTCTTTAATGGCATCAACATATTTTTGTTCTTCCTTGGCTGGATTGGTATCGTCAAACCTAAGATTAACCGGTGCATTGTATTTTTCGCCCAAACCGAAACTAATTCCGATGGCTTTGGTGTGACCAATGTGTAAATAACCGTTGGGTTCTGGCGGAAAACGGAAGCGTAAATCTTCACGTTTTAATCCGTTGGCTAAATCTTCTTCTATAATATGCTCAATAAAATTGAGGGGTTCTTTTTGTGTTGACATACCTTTTATTCTTTGTCTTCAAAATGTGTATTAAATTATCTTCATGCGTTCCCACAACAAGTGCGGGAAATCATATCTTTGCAAAAATAGTTCCTTTATAGTACACTTCGACTACGCTCAGTGTACAAATTCGGTACTGCAAAAATAGTTGAAATGAGCACGATA